>NZ_VOZT01000102.1:0-5560 GCF_013419625.1 Acinetobacter sp. YH12070
TTGTTTAGTTGTTGTTTTATACGCTCAATCCTTGTAATAAGACCATCCACACAACTTTGATGACGTTCATAAAGTGGGTGGTCTTTATTCTGCCAGTTATCCAATATTTCTTTGGCTTCGATGTACTCTTGTTCTAGTTTGTATAGTTGACCTTTCAGTCCAAAATTATCTTTATTCCAGATAGCTAATAGCTCGGTTTCACTTAGTTTTGATAAATCAGTCATTAGTAATACTCCCATTTAACCTTTAAAATCTGTTTCTGTTCGCAATGCCTTGAATATGCGTTTTGCCGTTTCTTCTCGCACACTGGACGGGTCACGTAAAATATTGGCAATCCATATTGCAAATGCTTGATAGTCCTTATTCCCTGCTAGGTCGCTGATACTGTGGACTTTAGACAATACTGAGCTATAAGTATTTATCTGACTGTCTGACAAGTTGCAGAACATATCAACCGTGCTTGGATCTCGTTCATGGTTGATTGTTTTAGGCTTGGATTTCTGTTTAAAGCTGAATGAAAACCCAATGATTGAACGTCCTCGCTTATGTTGCTCGTATTCTGCCTTAATGTCGGTATGGTCGTTAATTTGTTGAATAGCAGGCTCTAATACTCGTCTTTTAAACGATTCCATCCGTTGATGCTCTGTGTCCAATACACCAAGTCTTGACCTCAATTCCTTAGTTTCAAGCATTGATACTTTCCCAGTGCTACGCCATGCAATTAGTAGTTCATATAAACGTATGGCATAGGCACTCGTTAGGCTACTTACCTGCTCCAGTTCATAACTGGTGAAATGCTTCTCTAGGTTGGTGATCAGTGGCACAACATCATCTGAAAACCTGATACGGACAAGGGCTTCATTTTCAACATAGGACACACGCTGTACCCATCGGCTCATAACATTCTCAAGATTGCCTTTAGCCGTTAATTTTTGGTAACTAAAGCGACGCTCAAACAAGTTTTTGCAAGCATCCTTTAAGACTTTGTAGGCGGTGTTTCTATGGACATTGAAATGGTTAATGTAGCTTTCTGCATGGATAGTTAAATCACGGTCACTAGGGATATTAGACTCCCTCGCCTCCAGTATTGCTAAAAGGATTAGGCGTTGTTCTGCAAGGTCTAAATTATAACTGGCATTGATCAGCGCATTATCCTTAACGACTAGGTCTTTTTTCATACATAGCAACTTATTCGAATTTTGTTGTTATAGCAACATTATATAACAATGTTGTAATATGCAAGATAAACGTTGCTATATTGCAAGATAAACGTTGCTATATTGCAAGATAAACGTTGCTATATTGCAAGATAAACGTTGCTATATAAAGTCTGAAACCATTGCTATATAAGGATTTCAGTCACCCTAAAAATTAAAAAAAATAAAAAAATTAAAAAAGAGGGGAGGGGTCAAAATTGCCCTATGTACTCGCTAAAGCTCGTACTTTATTGAAGCTCGCAAGCTCGCTTCGAGGGGCAATTTTTCGGTTAATCCTGTTTGTGAAATCTAAAAGCAAAAGCAACTATGAATTCGCTTCGCTCATAAGGCTTTATGCTCGCTTCGCTCGGTCTAGGTGCAGATTTCAACATGAAAATATAGATTTTCTAGGGTTCAAGTCATTTAAAAGCGGTTTTTCAGAGGGTCGAGGGTCGAATATTGCTAGTTCGCTCGTAGACACTCGCTCTGTAAAACCATGTATTGTTTAGATAATTTTAATAAACACCAAAAAGAATAGGTATATCTATGGTGCAAAATCATATATTTTGCACCATAGATATACCTATCTTGAACGTGGTCTATTCCGCTTTTCGGCTTCAAGCATCTTGTTGGCTTCTTCATGCTTACCTTGTTCACGCAAGGCTTTACGTGCAAAAAATGCCTGTTTTTCTTGTTCTTGTATGGCTTTGGCTTCTTGTTTTCGTTTTTCCTGTTCGGCTAACTTCCGTTGTTGTTCTCGCTCAAGATAATTTCTTGCTCGGTCATATTTAGCTTTTAGGTTTGGATTAGCCTTGTTTACAGTCAGTTTTGCCCGATCTGTATAGCGTTCAGGCTCAAATCGAGGGGAGTTATTCCTCAATTCTCGTTCTTGTTCTTCCAGCTGGTTCAACTGCTTCTGAATTTCAGCATTTGCTGTATCCCATTTTCCGCCAAAAAACAGGGGTCTTTTTCCTAGTTCTTCTTTTTGGTGTTTAATATCGCTTTTAGATAGCTCTATTTGCTCCAAAACAGCGTTTATTTGCTCGATTTCTGTTTTTTGGATAGATGACGCTATGTTTTTCGCTTCTGTGGCTATAGCGTCGTTATATTGCGAAATAACGCTATATGCAATTTTGGTTAATTCTTCAGGGGAACGTTGTTCCTGGTCTTTTTCTTTTTGGCGTTGTTCCTGGTCTAAATTTTCCCTGGTCTGTTCCAAGTCATGAACAAGGCGTTCTGTGGCTAAAATTTCTTGCTCAAGTCCTTTAATTAATTGGCGTTCTGTATTTCTAGCCTTAATCGCATCGTTACTTAAACTGATTTCAGTGTCCTTGCCCTGTCTGCGAAGTTGGGTAATTGTAGAACCCTCATGCTGTGTGGCTTCTAAATCTAAACCTTGCTCTTTGTAGCTGCGGTGATCGACACGCTCATGGCTGCCAACCTGTTCAAGAAATTGATTGCAGAGTTCCGCAAACTGTTGTCTCCAGTGTTCGACTTCTTGTTTGCCGTTGTCGTTAAATTCTCTCGTTTTTTTATCAAGGTCGCCTTGTTGGTTAATGCTGCGTGTAGTGAGCATGATGTGGGCGTGATAGTTGCGGTCATCACTTCCGCCTGCGGTATGTGGGGCATGAATGACTGCATCAACAACGACCTTATGACGTTCTACAATTTTTCCGCATAGCTCATTGAGCATCTTCTCTCGTTGTTCTTGGTTTAATTCACAAGGAAATGCAACTTCAAATTCTCTTGATAATTGAGAGTTTTTTCTAGTTTCAATGGTTTCGACCGTATTCCAAAGCGTTTCCCGATCTAATAATTCTTTTTTGGTGTTTTCAGGCGCATAGATATTTTTAAATTCTATGCCTGTTTTCTTCGTGTAATCCTGCTCTTTTCCATAGCGTTCATCTTTCAATTTTTCCCCTGATCTATATGCAGCACACGCAACAGCACTTCGACCATCTGATCGACTAATATTTTTTACTGAAAAGTGAAAAATAGCCACGATGTAAAGTCCCATTGACAAGTGTTTTTAAAAAAAAATTGAAAATTTTTTTTCGGGGTTAAGGGGTGTCCCCTTACGCACTCCAAACTTTAGTTTGGGAAAGTGCGCCCTTCGGGAAAACCCACAACAATCATATAGCAACTTGAAAGCAATGTTCAAGTGCGCTTATGATTTAGGGGGATTTCCTCTATTTGAAAGGTATGTTAAAGATGAAAATTGAGTCATTGGAACAACAAATTTCTAAGCAACAAGAGCGGTTAAAACAGTTAAAAGCTCAAAAACAAGCTGCTGTAGCTCGTGAACGTTCTAAGCAAAAAGAGTTAGAACGAAAGAATGATACAAGACGTAAGATTTTAATCGGCTCTTGTATGTTAAAAATCGTCGAAAATGACACTGTTGCTCATGAAAAGTTAATGGCTCAACTCGATAAATACTTAACCGAAAATCGAGATAGAGAATTATTTAATCTTCCATTAAAGGAGTGAGTGATGCCTGATTTAATTCAGTTAGAATATCTACAAGAAAAATTACAGCAGCTTTTAGCGGAATCATTATTTGCAATTTATCTTTATGGTTCAGCTGTTGACGGTGGTTTAGGGCCAGAAAGTGATCTTGATGTACTGGTCGTGGTCACTCAACCATTAACTTCTGCTTTACGTGAGCAGCTTGCACAAGAATTACTAAAAATTTCACAGCCTGTTGGGGAATTACAAAGGCCATTAGAAGTTACTATTTTATTAAAAGATGAGATTCAGTCTGGAATTTATCCTTTAAGTTATGAAATGCAATTTGGTGAATGGCTGCGTGAAGAGCTTAAAGAAGGTGGAATATTGAGCTCACAGAAAGACCCAGATATTAGTATATTGCTTAGAAAAGCGAGATCTCATCATACAGTTTTATTTGGGCCAGCTTTAAACCAATGGGCACCTGAAATTTCTGATCAAGAACTATGGCAAGCAATGTCTGACACTTATCCCGAAATTGTAGCGCATTGGGATGAGGATGCAGATGAAAGAAACCAGATTTTAGCTTTATGCCGGATCTATTTTAGTTTAGTGATGAAGGATATTGCTTCAAAAGACAATGCTGCACGATGGGTTATGTCTCAGCTTTCTGATGAGCAGAAATTCGTATTGCAGCGACTTATACAGGAATATAGAGGGGAAATCGGCAAACAAAATTGGCAAGAGGAGCATTATGCTTTGCAGCCTATTGTCAATTTTTTGAGTTCAAAAATTGAAGAGCAGTTTGAGCAGAAAAGAAATCTGATCACATAATAATTTTTTGATTCTGGCTTTATGTCATGGCTTTTGATGAACTCAGCAACGTTCGCTGAAGCGATTGTAAATAGCTTCAGGCAGGCTGCATCTACCGCCAGTGGCTACAGTCTGCTTACACCCTCAGATTTTTTTGTGAACGGCTGGAAGATCGTCCAAGAGATTTTAAACTCGGTAAGTGCTTGGTCGCCTATTGATTCATTGGGGATGCTGATTGCTTCAATCATTATCATGATTGCATTTGCCTTGATTTGTGCGTTCTTGGTTTTGGCGTTGGTTGAAATGTATATCGTGGTGTCAGCTAGTGTCTTAATGATGGGGTTTGCAGGTTCGCAATGGACGAAAGACTATGCCTTGAAAACTATTCAATATGCTGTTTCAGTCGGTGCAAAAATATTTATCTTACAATTGATTGCAGGTCTTGGACTTACTTTTATCCAAGAGTGGGCTACGGGCTTTAATGTTGAAGACAATGTAAGTTTGGTCGGTATGATTGGCTGTAGTGTGGTACTGCTGGCATTAACCAAAATTGTGCCTGATATGCTCCAAGGTGTGATTAACGGTTCATCTATTGGAAGTGGTGCTGCTTTAACTTCTGCCCTACGTGCTGTGGCTGCTGCGACAGCTGGCGCTGCTGCTGGTGCAGCTGGTGCGTCTATGGCTACAAAAGGCGCTGGAGCGTTGGCAAGTGAACAGCTTAAAACGGCTCAAGCAACTGGCACAGGCCCATCGAGTGCAATGGGTAAAGCTGGTTTTATGGCTGGTAATATGGCCATGAATATGAGTTCTGCTTTAAAAAGTGACCTTGGTAGTCGTTTAAGTGGTTCTACGACTGGTGGACGTATGGCTGGCTCGATGATGAATAAAGCAAACGAGCTACGGTCAAAACGATCTAAAAGCAATCAGGATGAAAACACTATCTCATAGGGCGAGACAGATTTTTTCTGATTATTCGCATTTGTTTAGTTGTTGTTTTATACGCTCAATCCTTGTAATAAGACCATCCACACAACTTTGATGACGTTCATAAAGTGGGTGGTCTTTATTCTGCCAGTTATCCAATATTTCTTTGGCTTCGATGTACT
>NZ_VOZT01000103.1:0-5480 GCF_013419625.1 Acinetobacter sp. YH12070
GCCTATTTAAGTGATGTGCTGAAAAGGCTGCCGACACACAAAGTGACCCAAATTGAAGAATTGCTGCCGCACTGCTGGAAACCTGAATCGAATTAAAAATTGGTATGGGATTCAGCGGACGCTTACAATACTAAACCCATGCTTATTGAAAAATAAAAACTGAAGATTTAGCTCAAAGAAAGCCACAATCAATCTTTACGACAACTCAACTCAACTCAACTATATCGTCTCACCTTAAATCGAATATTCTTCAACATGACTTGTGCGATAGATGATGAACACTGCGCCTCCTAAATCAAAGGCAAAAAAAAGCAGATCAATCGATCTGCTCATTTCCAACACGTTGACGGAATTTTTGTCCCGCACGGAAGGTCACTACACGACGGGCAGAAATCGGAATTTCTTCACCCGTTTTCGGGTTACGGCCTGGGCGTTGACGTTTATCACGCAACTCGAAGTTACCGAAACCAGAGAGTTTAACTTGTTCCCCAGAGATTAGCGCTTGGCTAATCTCATCGAAGAATAACTCGACCATTTGTTTTGCTTCACGACGGTTTAAACTCGTGAGCTCACTTAAATGATCAGCCATTTCTGCTTTTGTTAATGCTGTCATGAAGCCCTCAATGTCGCCTGGTAAGTGTTTTCCAACACCTGAAGTATGTTATCCATACCGTTTTTGATTTCAGCATCTTCTAATGTACGTGTTGGATGTTGCCATTGAATTGCAAATGCCAATGAGCGCTTGCCTTCTTCGACACCTTGACCAGTGTACACATCGAACAACCAAACTGCGTCTAAAAGTTCACCGCCTGTTTTTTCGATAAGTTGCTGAATTTCACTAACATTAATCTTATCACTAATTAAAAGCGCAATATCACGTCGAACCGACGGAAAACGTGATAATTCTGTAAAATTAGATACATAAGTTTGCAAAACAGCCAATTGATCCAATTCAGCGACCCAAGTAGTCGCCAAATCCAACTCATCTTCTAAAGATGGGTGTAAACGACCGAAGTAACCAATTGATTGACCATTGACTAAGATTTCAGCAGATTGGCCTGGATGCAACCACGTACGTTCTGAACGTACATATTCAACATTTAAACGTGCAGAATTTAAAATCTCTTCTACATCGCCTTTAAAGTCAAAGAAATCCATAGGCTGTGCTTTACCATGCCAAGATTCAGTCGTACGCGAACCTGTTGCAACCAGTGCAAAGGTTGGGATCTGTTTGAGATCATGAATGCTGTTCGCACCTTGATAATCAAAACGTAGACCAAGCTCATAGAAACGCACACGGTTTTGCTGACGGTTCACGTTGTATTGCACACATGGGATCAAACTTGATAATAAGGTTGAACGCATCACTGCAAGGTCGCTAGAAATCGGGTTTGCAAGCGCTAGTGGTTGAACCTGTGGATTCAATTGTTTCTCTAGTTTCGCATCTGCAAAGCTAAAGCTAATCGCTTCTTGATAACCCAAAGCCACTGCAGTTTGACGTAACTGAACCAATTCAAATTGGTCTTGGTATTTCGCTAGTTTGACATCAATCACCGGCAAGCTAATTTGAATATTGTCGTAACCGTGAATACGTGCTACTTCTTCGATGAGGTCTTGATAAATCGCCATGTCAAAACGATGTGATGGTGGTAAAACAGTCCACTCACCTTCTGCTTTCACAGTGACATTGCAACCCAAACGCGTTAAAGCATCGGTAATAAATGCAGATTCAACTTTATAACCAAGCAGTTGATCGACTTGCGCTTGGTTCAGTTCAATGGCTTCACGTTTTGGTAATAGCTCTACTTTTTCAGCAACAGTAATTGGACCAAACTCACCACCAGCTAAATCAGCGATAAGTTGAGAAGCACGGTGCATTGCCGTCATCGGCAATTCAAAGTCTACACCGCGTTCATAACGCTGAGATGCATCAGTATGCAAACCAAAACTACGTGCACGACCTGCGATATAGAGTTGATCAAAGAACGCCGACTCAAGGAAAATTTCAGTGGTATCATCAGAAACCGCTGAACTTAGGCCACCCATGATTCCTGCAATCGCCAAAGCTTTTTGATCATCCGCAATCACCATCACGTTTTCAGATAATTCAACTTCTTGTTCATTCAACAACGTTAATTTTTCTGCTGCTGTTGCTTGGCGTACACGAACAGAACCTTCAACTTTACCGCCATCGAATGCATGTAAAGGTTGACCCAATTCCATTAAAACGTAGTTGGTAATATCGACCAAAATACTGTGCTGACGAATGCCTGCACGAGCTAATGCACGCTCCATCCACTCAGGAGTTGGTGCTTTGGTATTAACGTTTTTGATCACTCGACCTAAATAGCGTGGGCAACCATCAGTTTCAACAACAACTTTCTTCTCATCAGTAATTGTTGCAGCAACTTCTTTAATTTCAGGGGCAGTCACAGGAAGTTGATTGATCACACCAATTTCACGTGCAATACCACGAATACTGAAGCAGTCACCACGGTTTGGCGTGATGCTGATATCAATCACATTGTCATCAAGATCTAAATATTCACGAATATTTGTGCCTACAGGAGCATCTGCAGGAAGCTCCAATAGACCGTCGATTTTATCTTCAAGATCAATTTCAGACGCACCGCACAGCATGCCTTGTGATTCAACACCACGAAGCTTGCCTTTTTTAATTTTGAAATCGCCCGGAAGTACTGCACCAATGGTTGCTACAGGAGCTTTCATGCCTACACGTACGTTTGGAGCTCCACAAACGATTTGTAACGGCTCGCCTGAACCGATGTTTACAGTAGTGACACGTAAACGGTCAGCATCAGGATGTTGAACCACTGTTAAAACTTCACCGACAACTACACCAGTAAATGGTTTTGCAGCAAGAGATAAATCATCAACTTCTAAACCTAACATGGTCAGTTGGTCAGAAAGTGTATCGCTATCAATGGCTGGGTTAACCCATGTACGCAACCAATTTTCGCTAATTTTCATTGTATAAAAACCTATTAATTCTAAATTTCTAATCCCCTCTAGCGCCCCTTTAAAGAAAGAGGACGAACCCTAAGTCATGATGGACAACCCCTCTCCTTTTAGGAGAGGTTAGGGAGAGGTATAAAACTGTTTAAGCAAATTGGCGTAAGAAACGCACATCATTTTGGTAGAACATACGTAGGTCATTAATGCCATAACGCAACATGGCAAAACGCTCTACACCTAAACCGAAGGCAAAGCCTTTGTATTTTTCTGGGTCGATGCCAGCGGCTTGTAAAACGTTTGGATGCACCATACCGCAGCCCAAAACTTCCAACCATTTACCACGTTCATCCATGATATCCACTTCCGCACTTGGCTCTGTAAATGGGAAATAAGATGGACGGAAACGTACTTTCAAATCTTTTTCAAAGAATTCATTTAACAAGTTAACCAACAAACCTTTTAGTTCTGCAAAGCTGGTGTTTTCAGCCACATACAAACCTTCGATTTGATGGAACATTGGCGAATGCGTTTGGTCCGAGTCACAGCGATAAACACGACCAGGACACACAATACGGATTGGAGGCTGCTGATTTTCCATCGTACGAATTTGCACGCCTGAGGTATGCGTACGAAGTAAATGATTCGCATCAAAATAGAAAGTGTCGTGCATCGCACGTGCAGGATGATGACCCGGAATGTTCAATGCTTCAAAGTTGTGATAATCATCTTCAACTTCTGGACCAGTCGCAACAGTAAAGCCAGCTTTGGTAAAGAATTGGCAAATACGTTCTTGAACTTGAGTCACAGGGTGAATACTACCCACCGTTTGACTACGGCCGGGTAAAGTAATATCAATCGTTTCGCTAGCAAGCTTTTGTTCTAATGCAGCTTTTTGTAATTTAGCTTGACGAGCAGTCAGTGCGCCAGTAATCAATTCACGAACGGCATGAATTTGAGCACCAAAAACTTTACGTTCTTCTGGGTCCATTTTACCGAGCGACTTCGATTGTTCCGCGAGCTGGCTTTTCTTCCCTGTAAATTGCACTCGCACTTGGTCGAGTGTAGCAAGGTCCTCTGCTGCTGCAATCGCAGCGAGCGCTTCAGTGGTCAGGGCTTCCAGTGACATAGTAACTCTCAAAGCAACAATTTAAAAAAAATAATATAAACCCCTTATTCTAACAGTTTTTAGCCGTTATGATGAAGCGCATTCACAAGTTAAAATTGCATTAGCATCAAGTTTTAAAAAAAGTATAAGATAAACACAATATCAATGGGATCCAATCTTTATGGCACTCGATCCAATCTGGAAACAACAGCTCACACTCGTCACTTATGGCAATGAATTTCTCAACCAAGGTTTGAGTTTTCAACGTTGGTTGAATCACCACATTTTTGATCAGCACAGTTTCCATTTTCGTGATTTGCTATCACAGCATTTATTGGCTCAACATTTCCAAATTTGGCTAGAAGGCTTAAAAAAACAAGGGGTACAACGCTTAAGTTTACATAGCTCTAGCTTGCTAAATGATGAACAAAATCCGAATGCTAACGTTGAACTTCTTCCCTTTGCCCATTTCATTGTGAGCCACGAACAAAATAAAAAGCAGGCGTGGATTTTTGGTAAAGAACTTGCCGAGTGGTATAACGCAGAAAATGACTATGAAGCACCGGCATCCCAACAACTGCAAATTCGTCGCGAAACCTTTTGGCGCTATGAGCTGAACCATAAACTCATTAAACGCATCGAAGCGGATATGCAGTTACCAAAATGGGATGATATTCATAACTTCACTGAAGCAGAATTATTTTTACAAAAACCTGCGGAAGGTTTTATTGAGCCGGAGGTGTTAGGCACACCTTATTATGGTACGCAGCTTGATCAAAGCAGCGAATCAAATGAATCCGCAAAACTTGCACTCTTGCCAACGGATGCACAAGCGGATTTCGCACATGACAGCTTACATCGCTTAGATGCATTAAACCGCCACATTCAGTCTAAAATTCAGCATCCCTATCACGCGGATGGCAGTATTTACACACCTGAAGAACAGTTAAATTTGCGACATTTTGCTCAAAAAACTGAAGATTTAACGGCAAAATTTATTGTGAAAGTCGCCAATCACTATAAAACTGCACGCTTAACTCCTGTTGTTGAAAGCTCTCCTCTGGATGGTTTTAAAACTGAGCAAAGAAAATCAAATCCTCAGCATGCACACACGCCAAATCCAACCCATAAACCCGGTGCAGGTGGAGTGATTACCTTAATTATTATTACGGTAGTGATTTGCTTATTGGCTTATTACTTCGGACTTTAACTGTATAAATGTGATCAACACTAAAAAGCCCTTCTTATGGAAGGGCTTTTTTTATGAACATGCTGTCCCGTCCTGAAATAAGTTTACACCTTAAGAGACTTATTTTATGGAACATGCACAAGAACAACGAGTTAAACGCACACAACGTGATTATAGCTTCGCCTTTAAAATGATGGTTGTACATGAAGT
>NZ_VOZT01000104.1:0-5262 GCF_013419625.1 Acinetobacter sp. YH12070
CTGTTGGGCGATTATCTCTGCGTTCTTGCCGATTTTGTGGCTCTGATAGGCTAGGATTCCCCACATCACTAAAATGGCTGTGATCACGGCTATGGCTACGATGCTCCAAGTTTTTAACATAGTCGGGAGTAACCGTCTGTTCTGCTCTTGGATAGCGGAGTTCATTGCTCTCTCGTTTTCTTGTAACAAGTCTTTCAAGCGTTGCTCGTGCTTCTTGAACTCTGTCGCTACGACTTGCTCGGTATCTTTCGCTTGCTCGCTCGATGTCTGCTCGAAGCTCTTTGCCAAATCTAAAATCTTGCTCATAGATCATTCCTTTAAGACGAATATTTTTACCCCCATCAGGGTCTTTGATGCTGATTGTTTTTGGTGTAGTCCTAGCAATCTCAAAGCCTGCGGATTCAAGCGTTTTAATCACATCATCACGGCTTTGGATACGTCCACTTTCAGCAACGCTTAAAAGTCCATCTGTGATGATTTCTGAGGCTTTTTGCTTATGCTTTGGCAAAGCATTAGGAGTGCATAACTCACGCTTATTTAGAGGGTCATTAGGGTCATGTAGCTTGTAATGATCATTTACTAGGTCTTTCCATGCATTTAAACGTGGACGATCTGCTTTGTCGTAGTAAGGCTGTAGGCGTTTACCGCTTTGAAGTTCCACATTTGCTACAACGAAATTAAGCTCTAGGCGGTCTTTATCTTGGTGCTGTACCCATAAAATTGAGTATTGATCTTTATCTATACCTGGCATCAATACACGTTCAAAACTATCCATGATCTGTTGCTTTTGGTGTTCGTCTAAATCACGTTCTGCAAACGATAAAACACCCGATGTATATTTTTGAGCAAAGTTAGTGCTATCAATCAATTGAATCATTTGTTCAGGGTCGCCACGGTCTAGCCTTGCATCTTCCCGATCTCGGTCTTTACCAAGTAAATAATCCACGGGACCACGCCCCGAACCTGCACCACGACTATGTATTTTTATGATCATTGTGCAATCTCTGAAGCTCTCGCTCTATACCTGATAAAGCTGTGATTATTGCTATACGGTCTATTGCTGAACTTGTTTTACTTTGCTGATTAACCAATCTAGCTATCTGATTTAGGTTATTTCCAATGCCTGCAAGCTGTCTTAATAATTTTGGGTCTACTTCAATGACTTTGCTTTGCTTGGTACGTTTTTCACTTAAACAAGTTTCACGCATCCAACTCGCAAGGCTAGCTGTAGTACATCGGTCTAAAAGGGCTTGATGTTCTTCATCCGTTAAACGGATTTTGATTTCCTTTTGTCTTTTGACTATTTCTTTTTTGGTCATGCCTAAATCAGATCCTCGGTTTGTAACCGTACAAAGAAAAAATCTATGATTTTTCTCTTTGGGCGGTTTTCGGGGGTGTCGGGGGTGAAGCCCCTGATCCCAGTAGCACAAAAGGGACGAAGTCCCCTTTGTGTATGCTGGCTTCTAATCACAATAGCATGTTGATTACAGGCCGACAAGATTCGCTAGAATATTGACTACATGTGATCAAAGGCTATCTGTGATTAGGTCGGTATTGGATGAGTAGTTACAAGATTATGGACAATCGCAAGCGACCGCCTTTTCTGATCTATGCACAAACACTATGCATAACTCCGCATAAATCACAGATTTATACGTTGAGTTACACACAGGTTTGATGCACAGGAAAAGTCTTTGCCCACAACCGTTGTTAACTCCTTTCAGTAATAATTTTTTTAAATAATTATTCTTAATATATAAAAAGCAAATGCTCTCAACTTCTCAACTCGCCCCCAAAGCGTCGGGCAAGCCCTTTGGCTTTGGTGAACGGTTGAGAGAGTTTCGGCAATACTCTCCCTAAAGGCGGTCATTTAAAAAAATGACGCATCCTTTAAGTATTGCCGATTTACCGCATATTCTTTTGGCTTCGGAGCCACGTATATCGGTCGTATCCGCACATAGCTTTGCAAACTATGCAGACAAGGACTAAAGGTCTTGCACCTCTCCCCACACGCTCCCTGTCGAAGTATGGCGGTATCTCTGCGAGGGTTTCCCCAACATACAACTTAACCAACCTATACAACTACTCTTAACGCTCCGCTTTTGTGAGATTCCCCTGTAGCGGTTTAGCCTTTCGACTATCGCTACGTTGCACCAGTGACACTTATTCCCTCCACATGCAACGCATGCCAATCCGTAAAACGGACACGCAGGAGCAGGCAAAGCTCGATCTAGGATGCTTATTTGATGATTTAAAACACGGATTAACGAAGACTTATCATTTTGGGTCTTGAACTAAACACTGTTTATTGTGAAAATAGAGTTCAGGTACAAGCCTTAGTGTGAAATCATAACGGTCGTCAAACCTTATGATCTTCGTTACTTGATGTCGTTGCATCAAATAACTGCGTACCGCTGAATATAAAGCGAAAGCCCGTCGAGTTTCAATACTTGATGGGCTTTTTCTTTGTATTTTTAAATTAAAATTTACTTTTCTTTGTTTAAAGCAAACTTTCGCTTCTTAATCACAGTAATCGGCTTTTCTTGTGGAGCCATATTTTTCTGAATGGCTACCTGCTTCATTTCTACTGGTACAGCACTATTTTCAGTAGACTTTGGACTAGATTCTTTAGGCTTCGAGTCTGTTGATTTTTGCAGAGTTGCCTCTTTATTTTTAATTTTTATATAAATTTCATGTACGACCGTATTATGTTCTTTAATCTCCCTATTTTTGCTCGTTATTTTTTTATATTGTTCTTTAAAGGGCTTTATAAAATCCTTGATAGTTGATAGCAGTAGAGCTTCATCAGGGTGTATATCAGCCAGTGTTTTTGGTGCTTCCATTTGCACAAAATCAATGAAATTCAGGGGAAATTTTTCAACAATTTCAGGCGTTGCAAAACTAATAAAATCATGTCCATGATAAGAAATTACAGCATATTTCGTATCCTGCTTAATCGGATGTTTGATATACCCCCTTATGGTCGCTTCACCCTGATCCAGTAGCTTCTTTAGATAGAAATCTTTGATTTGATTTTCTGAAAATGCACTTTTCCTATAAAAATTAATTTTTTTATTAATTTCTTCTCGTTCTTCTATTTCATCAATATTCTCTAACTTATTACTAAATTCAATAAATTGAGCATGATTATGTTGAGCAAGTTCAGAAGTCCAAATTAAGAGTTGTGCAAGATTATCAGACTTAATAATCTCAATATGATTTAAATCAAGCTTCTTCATTAGCGTAAGTTCTTCCTGCTTGAACTCTTTTCTTTCTAAACTTGACCGCTTCAACATAACAACTTCCTTAACTTTCACTAATTTTAAAACATTAAAACAGGTCTAACTGGTCACCTAACCAAAAACCTCTGAATGGCTATCTAACTGGTGTAATTCTAAAGTGTCATCTCCCACAAGCCTGTAAATCAAAACTAAATCAGGCTTCACATGACAATCACGACAATTTTTGAACTCTGCGCCACCTTTTAAGGGGTGATCTAAGTATTTTTCAGGTAATGAATTATTTTCTACTAAACAATCTAATACCTCTGCCCATTCAGCCGTAACCAATTCTAAATAACGTCTTTTAATATCACGTTTAAAAGAACTGGTTACGATAATCTTACGTTTAGCCATGTGCTTCTTCCGACATAGCTTTAATCGCTTCTTCTACCGTTTCGTACTCGGTGTACTCGCCATTTTCAATTTCTTTTAAAGATTGAAGTAACTTGGCTGCTGCTTTAGGAGTTAAAGCAGGTTCTCGTGCATAGTCAAAAGACAAAGGAATCGCTTTAGTTTTAACGATTTGATTCAAGAACAGTTTGAATGCTTGAGGCATAGTCAAACCATAGTCTTCCAAAATAGGGGTAACTTGTTCTTTTAACTCTGCTTCTAAGCGCATATTGAAATTGACTGCGGACATGATTCCCTCACTCAAAAACCATTAAAGTAAAGATAATATAAGTCATATTCTTTACTTTTTCATTACTTTTAATGTAAGAAAATCTGATTTTAAAGTATTCTTTTTGGGTTTTTCAAAAAATTAACTAAGCTAATACCCTCATAAGTCTAATTAACATAGGTAAATCATGAGAATATTTTTATTAACTCTCTTAGCATTAGCTCTAACTGCTTGTTCAAAGCCTTACGACAAATATATTGGTTACTGGCAATTAGAAGACACCAAGTATCCAAAAATTTTAGAAATTCGAAAGGAAGATAAAGATACTTACCTAGTTAATGAAAATATATTCAGAGATACCGATTTATTAGGCAAAGCAAAAAAAGAGACAGTTCTAGAAAAAACTGAGAAAGAAGAACTAGGTGTTAATAACGGTTTAACTGTGATTCCTTTCAACTTGTCTGATGATGGAAAAACATTACGTATTCGTGACCAAAAATATGTAAAAATTTCTGAGGATATTGCCAAAACTGCTGTTAAAAATAGAAAAGACTGTAACGACTTAAAAGTTAAATACACTGAAGAAAAGAAACCATTTGATGGCTTTTTCTTTAATGGCAACCCGAACCAAGCCAAACTTGATGCCGTTAAAGCAAAATATAAAGAATTACAGCAAAAAATACCTGAATGCAATTTTAGTATTTAAGTCGCTTAAAAATGAGGGATGGCTCATCAGCCAAACCTCATCCCATAACTTTTTTTAGGTTCATTCATTTCTTTAACTTGCTGACTTGCATTTCTAATGCCTGTAATTGCTCTATCAAGGCTTTGTTTTGTATCTTGAAGTCTTGCACTTGAAAGCTCAAGTTGCTTACTTGCCGAGCTAATTTGTTCAAGCTCTCGTTTCGGGTCTGGTCTGTTTCGCTGATGTTCTCTAAAAGCTTCTTGAATGCTTCCCTGACGCTCTGATTGTCTTGCTTGGTACTCTCGAACATCTTGAGTAAATCGGCTTCCCTCTGCTGTTGTTGCGCCTGTGCTTGTTCCAAGGCTTCGAGTAAGTGCTTTTCTAATTCGGTCATCAATTAATACCCCATCGGAACCATTAAGCTGCCATTCTGCCAAGTCGGTGCATCCTTGTTCACTAGAACGCATAAGCGTTTGCGATCTTTGTTGTCTATGCAGTCTTTCAGCTTGATGTTGCCCCCCTTGTTCGCTAAGTCCTGTATAGCTAGGTTCTGTTGGGCGATTATCTCTGCGTTCTTGCCGATTTTGTGGCTCTGATAGGCTAGGATTCCCCACATCACTAAAATGGCTGTGATCACGGCTATGGCTACGATGCTCCAAGTTTTTAACATAGTCGGG
>NZ_VOZT01000105.1:0-4861 GCF_013419625.1 Acinetobacter sp. YH12070
TTCGCAAGAGATGCGATGGATGTCTGATGATTTGTAGTCATAAATTTTAGTCCCCACTTGTTTCTAAGTGGGGACTAAATTAAGGCTTATAGGATGAATTCAGAAGGTGTGTTCAGCGGATGCTTACCGACAGCACACATTTGATATGTAGATAACAATGCAAAACGTACAAACTACAAAATTAAGTCGTGCCACCTTAATGTTTCCCTTGGCACTGGTTTTATTTGAATTTTCTGTCTATATCGGAAACGACTTAGTCCAACCCGCCATGCTTGCGATTACCCAAGAGTTTGGCGTGAGTAGTGCATGGGCACCCTCGTCGATGTCATTTTACTTATTGGGAGGTGCTTGTGTCGCTGCAATATTAGGGCCATTGTCAGACCGATTAGGCCGTAAAAAAGTCCTATTGGGTGGTGTAGCGTTCTTTAGCTTATGCTGTTTAGCGATATTGCTCACACATAATATCGAAAGCTTTTTAACTTTGCGTTTTTTACAAGGTTTTGGCTTGTCGGTTATTTCAGCCGTGGGCTATGCCGCTGTTCAGGAAACTTTTGAAGAGCGAGATGCCATCAAAGTCATGGCGATCATGGCCAATATTTCACTACTGGCGCCACTGATCGGCCCCGTCCTCGGTGCTTTTATGATTGATCACGTGTCATGGCATTGGGGCTTTATTGGAATCGCATTTCTATCTTTTCTGAGTTGGTTTGGTTTAAAGGCCAAGATGCCGGCTCAGCACATCAGCATCCCCAAGCAACCGGTGGGCTATATCATTGATGACTTTAAACAGGTGTTAAAAAACAAACGCTTTTTGGCGTTGACACTGGGCCTACCGATGGTGGCAATGCCACTGATGCTGTGGATTGCGCTATCTCCAGTCATATTGGTGGAGAAGCTAGGACTGAGTAGTATGCAATACGGCATGGCACAGTTTCCTGTTTTAGGCGGGCTGATCCTTGGTAATATTGTCCTGATTAAAATCATCGACAAACTGCCTCTAGGTCAGTCTGTGATGATCGGGCTACCATTGATGTTACTCGGGACGAGCCTTGTGGTGATTGGGACGATGACTGAAAGTTATTTTCTGATATTTCTCATACTCGGCATGAGTTTGGTCAGTTTTGGTGAAGGGATTAGCTTTTCTGTGCTCTATCGTTTTGCCTTAATGTCGTCTGAAATGTCGAAGGGCACAGTGGCTGCGGCAGTGTCTGTGATCATGATGCTGACGTTCTTTGCCGTGATCGAAATCGTGCGCGTGCTATATGAAAACTTTGGCCTTTGGGCCTATAGTTTGGCAGGCTTTACCCTCATTATCTTGTGGTTCAGCCTACCACGCTTGGTGGTGCGAGATATTATACGACAACGTCAATTGTCGGGTGAATTTTAAATTCGAGTTCATGCCATTATAGAAAAAGCCCAATGCTGTGTAGAACAACATTGGGCTTTTTTATTTGTTGTATCCCGTCTTAATTTGATGTTGCAGGTTGTTCTGCATTTTTTAATTTGCGATCGAAAATGAACGGGCCAAAAGGCAAAATCGATGCAATCAGGCCCATTAGAAATACGCTAAGCGACCATTTTTGCTTTTCACAGACCACAAATAGCACCACCAAGAAGGCAATAAACAAGACGCCATGTCCCATACCGACGTATTTGACCAATATTGGATTATCCATCAGGTACTTCATTGGCATAGCAATGAACAACAATAATAAAAAGGAGATGCCTTCGAGTAGGCCCACAAAGCGTAAGGTCTTGATATTCATGCGAAGTCTAAATTCAAAGTGATTTCAGTCTTGAGTGTACCTGAAAGCACAGCAGGAACGAAGCGTTCCTGTTGAAATAATTGATCCGCATATTGAATCTAAGTAAATGTTTTTAAAGTTAATTCTGAGTCATCTGCTCGGATTAATTTTCTAGATCCGCTAAGGCATCCTCAATTGAACCCTGATCAAATTCATAGTTACAGCCGAGTAAAATCATCGGGCTTTTTCCGGTCATTTCAGACAGGCTTAGTTTGTGATTGATGGCATGCAGATCATCCGTTTCAGCTTCCGTGCGTAGGATTTTTTCACCACGGAAAAACGGCATATTGGCAAACATTGGATGCTGCTCAATGCCATACTTTTGGGCAAGTTTTTTCACATCGGCTTGGCGATAGATTGCGAATACTGCATTGGAAGACAGGCCAATTTCTTGGGTCGGCATGCCAAAAAACTCTACAGCCTGCTTATTTTTATAGATATAAATAAACGGTTGATGTGGGTCATCATGGCGTTTCCAACCCAATTGCCCTAGAACCTTTTCATAGTCGAGTAAAGTGTCATGGTAGGTGTCGTAATCGGCCTGACATTCCAGAATACGCTTTAAATCTTGTGCTGTCGGTGCTGCAAAAACAGAAGACGCAGCTAAACATGAGGTCGCCATAATCGTGGTTAATATGAGGCGTTTAAGACCGAAACTAAGCATTTTCATCAAGAGTCCCAAATGATTTTATTTAATTTCCGCCTGAATTAGCTGTGTTCTGAGCTGAATCAGTTCGGCTAATGTTTCTAATAATAAACTGATCTGCTTGAGCACCAGTTGTAGGTGATTAGACCGCATTTCTTCAGTGCTGAGTGTTTGAATTTCGAAAAGTTTTTGCTGAATTTTCTCAGGGTTGAGCGGTTTTTGCTGAATTAAGACGTCGTCTAAGGTGCTTTGACACCATTGCAGTAGTTCAAGGACTTGTTGGTCTTGTACTTGTTCACGGTGGCTCCCCAGTGCCGAAATATAACTGAGCTGACTATGGCTATAGACCAAATAGCGAAAAGCATGTTGAATCAAAATTTGGTCGGGTTCAGGCTCGGTACTTAAACTTGAAATCATGCTCGACAATTCAGTTTGAGCATTATGGGCTGAACGACGGGCACGCCGATAATCAATGCTATTGGTTTTCCCATGGAGATATTGCTCAACCACGGCATCAAAATAATGCAGGGTCGCAGCAGAGCTTTTTTGAATGGTCTTGGAAATATTGCGAAAGTCCCAATCTGGCCAGATCACATTCACCGCAAACCATGCAATAAAACAGCCGAGTAGGGTATCAACGATACGCGGTAAAATGACCGCATAACCTGCGCCTTTCAAATTAAAAATCAGCAAGACCATTAAGGTTGCCATGAGGGTCGCCATGGCATATTTTTTGGCACTCAGATAGAAAAAGCACACGCCAAAAATAATCGTCAGTAGCAATTGACCTTCGACACTCGGCACAAAATACAAAATAGGAATGCCAAGTAAGACCCCTAATATGGTTCCCAATGTCCGCATTTTTAAACGACTTTTGGTCGCAAAATAACGCATCTGACAGACAAATAAACTGGTCAATAATATCCAGTAGCCATTTTTAGCAAAGGGCAATAGCGAAATGGCATAGCCCATCGCAAAGACAAAAGCGATGCGAACGGCATGGCGAAATAAGGCAGATTCGGGACTCAAATGCTGTTTCAGTTTGAGCCATAAATCATGCCACCCATGAATATCGTCATCAAGTAAATTGAGGTTATCAATATGCTGCTGATAGGCCTGTTGCTGTGAATGATCTAAATCCTGAACATGCGAAAAGCGTTCTTGTACACTGTCCAAATTACTCAAGATCAGCTGTAGGTTTTTTACTTCTATATTTTGCGGATTGTTGGTCATCCACTCCTGCAAAGAGGCATGCAAATGTGCCAGTGCTTGCGCAGTAATGGGATCAGGCTGATAGGGCTGCCGATGCAATATACAGTAGGCCAACTGTTGGCAAGCCTGCGCCTGTAATCGAATATTTTTTTGAAAACGGAAAATTAAATCGGTACGGCTAAAATTTTGATGAATTTGTTCATAGTGTAAATAATTCGCATTGGCCTGTTCGTGAATATCTTGTGCCAAGAAATATAAATTCAGCCAGTAGATGGTGTTTTTATTGGCTCTTGAGGCTTTTAAACGGGTGAGTAAAGAAGCTTTGGTGGTGTTTAAACTCGGGATGACATCACTGTTTTTGAGTGATAATTCATACAGTAAATGTTCCACATTGTTGACATTATCTGGGTCAAATAAGCGTGCTTTTGCATTCAGTACTTCGGCGATTTGTAAAAAACAACGCGAGAGATTGTCCTGTACGGGTAGGGTGGGTTTAATCAGGTAAAAAAGAATTGAGGTGAAGCCATACCATAAGGCCCCTAGAACAAAGCAACTGGGTTGAAAATACCAGATGTCATATTCGCCCAAGCCGAACATGGTGTAGATCGATAGTAAAATCGTGCCAAAAGAAATCGTGGCATAGCGTTGCCCCAAAGCTCCTAATAAAATAAATCCTGCACTGGACAGTGAAAGATACAAGATAAACAGCAGCTTATAAGGATAGAGAAAATCTAAAATACTACTGACACTAAAGAAGAGTACGCAGACATAGAGCAAATTACGCAGTCGGATGCTGAGTCGGTCATCAAAGTCGGTGAGCGCGGTAGCAATCGCACCTAAGGTGACGGGCACAATAAAACTATGAAAACCGAGAAAATATAATCCGAGCGTGGTGCCACTCAAAACAATACAAATTTGCAAGCAATACATAATGATTGCACTGGATTGAAACTGTTGAAACCAAGAGAGTCGCGTGTTCACAGAGTTATGAAGTATTCGAATGATTTTGTAAATTAGACTGAGCTTTTTTCTGTGAACTGTCAATTTTTATCAAATGGAGCGTAAAACTCTGTCCTTCAGGTCAGAGATATAAGCGACACGACATGAAGTGTCGTTTGATTTAACTAAGGACTATTTTCCTTGAGTTTTGATTGTTAATATAAGTACATGAAAACCCTTAAATTACGTATAAAAGACA
>NZ_VOZT01000106.1:0-4859 GCF_013419625.1 Acinetobacter sp. YH12070
TATACATCTGTGTTATGGCGTTTTAAAACATCAGACTGCCTATCAAAGAGATTATTTAGTGGTCGAATAATCTCAAAACCTGATTGACTACCAAGACGGTATCTCATCTCCTAAAAGGAGAGGGAACTTTTAGGCATAAAAAAAGCCCCTACAACGTAGAGGCTTTTTCCAATCTTAATCTTAAAAGTTAAGACACTTTATCACCAGCTTTAGCACCAGATTCAGGTGAAATTACCCAAACACCTTCGCCATTACCCGCAGCTAAAACCATACCGTTAGAAATACCAAAACGCATCTTACGTGGTGCAAGGTTTGCCACCATCACCACAAGTTTGCCTTTTAAGTCTTCAGGTTGGTAAAACTCACGGATACCGCTAAACACGTTACGTGGCTCGGCTTCACCGACATTTAAAGTCAATTGAAGCAGCTTGTCAGAACCTTCAACGTGAGCAGCTTCTAATACCTCAGCCACACGTAGGTCAACTTTCATAAAGTCTTCGATACCGATGATTTCAGCTTCGCCAACTTTAGGCTCAGGTTTCTTTTCAGCTTTCTTCTCTTTTTTCTTTTCCGCTTTTGGTGCTTCAGCAGGCGCAGCTAAAGAATCTTTAGATGCATCGACCATCGCAGCAACTGCTTTCGGGTCTACACGTTGCATCAATGGTTGGAATTGAGCAATTTCATGATCAACCAAAATCGTTTGTACAGAAGCAAAGTCGAAAGATTCTAATTTTAAGAAGCTCTGAACTTCTGCTGCCAATGTAGGCAATACAGGTGCAAGATACACCGCCAACTGACGGAACAAGTTAATACCGACAGAACATACATCATGAACTTGTTGTTCTTCGCCTTCAATTTTCGCTAAAGCCCAAGGCTTTTTCTCGTCGATATATTGGTTGGCTTTGTCAGCAAGCGCCATGATTTCACGGATTGCCGCAGAGAATTCACGCGCTTCGTATTGAGCAGCGATTGACGCACCTGCATCAATAAAGCTTTGAACCAATTCAGGCTCTGCACAAGTCGCAGAAAGTTTGTTATCAAATTTTGTATTAATGAATTTCGCACAACGGCTTGCGATGTTGACCACTTTACCAACAAGGTCTGAATTCACTTTCTGAACGAAATCATCAAGGTTCAAATCAGAATCTTCAACTTTGTCAGAAAGTTTAGACGCGAAGTAGTAACGTAAGTATTCAGGGTTTAAATGCTCAAGATACGTTTCCGCTTTAATGAACGTACCGCGAGATTTAGACATCTTCTGACCGTTTACAGTCAAGAAACCGTTTACGAATAAGCTTGTTGGGGTACGGTAGTTTGCACCTTCAAGCATTGCAGGCCAGAACAACGCATGGAAGTAAACGATGTCTTTACCAATGAAGTGATAAACTTCATTTTTCGAATCTTTTTTCCAGTAGTCGTCAAAGCTTAGGTCAGGACGTTTAGTTTTGATGTAGTTTTCAAAGCTCGACATATAGCCGATTGGCGCATCTACCCAAACGTAGAAATATTTGTTTGGCGCATCTGGAATTTCAAAACCGAAGTAAGGCGCATCACGCGAGATATCCCAATCAGATAAACCTGCTTCAAACCATTCATCCAACTTGTTGGCAATCGACACAGGTAGACGACCTTCATCACGTGTCCATTTTTGTAGGTATTCACCAAAGTTCGGCAGTTTAAAGAAGTAGTGATCTGAAGATTTTTCTACAGGTGTCGCACCGCTTAACGTCGATTTTGGATTCAACAATTCAGTTGCGTTGTATGTTGTACCGCAAACTTCACATGAATCGCCGTATTGGTCTTCTGCTTTACATTTCGGGCATGTGCCTTTAATGAAACGGTCTGACAAGAACATTGCTTTTTCAGGATCAAACAATTGCGTTACAGGACGTACTGCAATGTTGTTTGCTTCGCGGTTTTTAATATAAATCTCAGAAGCACGTGCTTGGTTTTCAGCACTGTTGGTTGAGTCGTAATGGTCAAAATCAACTTTAAAGCCAGCAAAGTCACGCTCATGTTCTTTTTGTACATTGGCAATTTGCTGTTCAGGTGTAATGCCGTTGGCTTCTGCACGTAGCATGATTGCTGTGCCGTGAGCATCGTCCGCACATACATAAGTCACGTTATGACCCATTGCACGCATGGCACGAACCCAAATATCAGCTTGGATATAACCGAGTAAATGGCCCATATGAATTGGGCCATTCGCGTATGGAAGGGCGTTAGTAACTAAAATATTACGCACGGATATGACTCTCTCATTCGTATTTATGCAATGGGCTGTAATTTTACATGAGATAGCCAGTACTTGCACAAGGGAATAGGTGAAATCTTTGCAAAAGTAAAAAAATCTATATTGCTGACACAATTACAGTGATAATAACGCATAACTGTGATGCTTAAGAGTAACAAGCCCATGTATGAAGATGACTATGAAGACGATCAGCCAATCACTCGTATTCCTCAAAATGAACAGCGTCATAAATTGGGGCATCACATTATTAAAGATGCGCAGCAATATTTAGAACAGATTTCAGCAGATGAGCATGCCTTACTGATTCAAACTCTGCGTCATTTGGCACAAGATGAGCCTTATTTCGATATTTTGGCCGATGAATTAGATCAGCCGGTAGAAATGAAAGTAGCGAATGATGCTTTAAATTTATTGTATTTTTGGCAACTGCTTCATCAACATGAAAATGATGCAGACTTTGATTTTCTGAATGTCATCAATAGCGAGTTTTTCCAAACTGAAATGTTGAAAGCCTTTGATGCTTTGAATATTGGTGAACATAAAGCAGCGCGCCGTCAGGTACTTTTAGATGCGTTTAAACTGTATAAATTAAATATTCATGCAGGCTGTATCCCTGTGTTATATGCACAGCTTGAAGGTATTTTGACGGACGTCTTGATTCAAACCGGTTTCTTAAATCAAAACGGCACTAAATTTGTCGATGTCTATAAAATTGTACCGGGACTTAAAGGCAGTGAAATTAAAAGCCTTTGGCACAAATCTAAAATTGCCAATGAGTTGAATCCGTATTTTGCCGAATTGGCGGCCTATCAAATGGATAGCAGCTCTACCGTAGCGATGACCCGTCATAATATTTTGCATGGTACCGATGTCGCGCATTTTAATCAGGGACGGAGTTTTATCCTGTTTATTTGGCTGTTTTCCGCAGTGAGCTTTATGAGTACGGTCAGCAAATAAGTTTAATTTCAAGAGATCAATGCATAGGAGTGGCATTGATCTCTTTGCATTACATCATCCTTTAAAATTAAAAGCATAGAGTAAAATCGACCATGCATATTTGCATCAAGCCATTGTGAAAATAGGCAATCACATGGCGTTTTCCTGTGGTTGATTTGTTTCTAAATGCGTCTATTTCAAGTATCTGCTTCAAATCGCGTTATAACTATTGTTAGACAATAACAGAGAAGAGGCGAGAACGATGACAACTGAAAATAAAATTGATCAATTGAAAGATAAAGCGTCAGAGTTGGGTGATGATCTAAAGCTCAAAGCCAAAGAGGCTCAACTTGAAGGTGAAAAAGCACTCGATGGTACAAAGCATAAAGTTGAAGAACTCAAGCTTGAGGGTGAAAAAACCTTAAATGACGCCAAACATGAACATGCAGAACAGCATGCTGAAACCAAAGACCGTCTAGAGCAGTTAAAAGCAGAAGCGAGTCATAAATTTGATGAAGCCAAAGTCAAAGCCTCCGAACTTAAACATGAGGCTGTCGAAAAATTTGATGAACTAAAAGTGCAGGCGACAGAGAAATTTGACGAGTTAAAAAAGAAAGCCACTGACACACTGCATAAGTTTAAAAAAGATGACCAAGCTTAATTAGGTCTGATGAAAAAAGCCGTTCTATAAAGAGCGGCTTTTTTAGGTTTCATTGCTTTAATCCATCTAAATTTTCAGTCTTAATATTTTTGACTTGATCATCGACTACGGAAATCACGTAGCGCATATTGGCAATTTCGTAGGTGTAATCTACCGCCAATTTTGCAGGCAGATTTTTCTCTTGCAGCGGATAGGACACCATTTTCATCGGAGAGGCTTGCATACGCGAGCGCATGAGATCGAGGCTATCACCAATCGCTACAGTTTGTCGGTCAGGTGTTTGAATGGCTTCAGTCATAACTTCTGCATGGGCTGCTGAAGTCAGGAGCATCAAGGCACATAAAGCCGTTTTATACATATTCTTCTTATACACAGTCTTCTGATACATCGTCATCCCCATTTTAAAAACTAAAAAGCACAAAATGTGCCTTTAGATTGCACATCCATCACTATAATTATTCTGTTGAAACGATTGAAATATAAACTGAAATTACGCTGTAAAAGTATGGTTGATATGTAATCAATTTAAAATTTAATGGCTTTGGTTTAGCCGCATAGATCAACTATAAGGGCATTTTAAGTGGCACACGCTTGAAAACTTGCTTGAAAGCTGACTAAATTACTCACTGATGTTACGCAGTAACATCAGACGCACCGTTTGCTTCAAATAAAAGAATGATACGCGGTAAGGTCATCCGCAAGTGTTTGAGACAGGACTCCTTCTAATCAAAAATGGTTTTGCGATACTTTGAATAATTTGACGCTAGTGAACGAGTTTTGCGGATGACAATGGTTTTGGGTACTTTTGCCAAAACAAAAGTACCTCCAGCCGAAGGCTAATCTCTTTATTCAAACCCTAGATATAAGACTCCGTTGAATATTAGGACTTACGCATTGACTGATTCAAAAAAGTATTAAAATACTTTATAAAGTATCTGTGATCAGACGAATTAAACATGCTTCTACAGCAACTTGTACATTACCCATTTATATGGGCTTTCTCATGAC
>NZ_VOZT01000107.1:0-4826 GCF_013419625.1 Acinetobacter sp. YH12070
TTCAAATGGCTATTCTACGTTTGATTGGTTTTGGAAAAAAAGAAGAATTTAAGAAAGTGCTAGCAATTTTAAGAAAGAAAAAGCCTGATAGGACAAGGATCCTATGAAATTTGTCGTGTACAGAGGTAATTTTTATGAAATCTAAAATCATGAGAAAAAGATAGAAAAGCACTTAGTCAGTTTCGGAGTATTATTTAAAACGTGGAGATGTTTTTCCTATGTTGATTAGTCAATTTATTTACGAATGAGGTATAAAGTTTTATCTAATTTTTCTTTTTATCCAATTTAAAATTAGGTGCGTACACGGCCTCAACTTTCAATAAAGTATAAAAGGTGTTTGTGTAGGCAATACCCTTACTTTTGATAAGCCAAAAGAAAGCAAAAGCCTTTGTTACCCATACATAACATCCCTATTATGATGGATAACGTGTGGCATCCCTGCCACACTCGTGTATCCAAACGTTGCTTAAATTAAACTATGTAATAGTGGCGACATAAAGGTGCTCTTATCGCTATATATTAAAAACTTAGTGGAACACTGTTTCTAAAGCTTTTAAACCCACTTTGGGATCAAGTAGACCGTTGTAAATTTCAGGGATTTCACGTTCCACCCCAAAAAATTCATAAATGGCAAGCATCGCCCCACGAACTGAATATTCCACAGTAAAGACCACGTCATCTTCAATTTCCACAAACTGTCCAAGGAAAGCAAAGTTTTGTGAGCCTTGTGGAATTACCTGTGGACGATCCCCCGGTTTACGGCAGGCGAATAGGGCAGAGGCGTATGGCATCATGGCGGTAGTAACATCAGTCGTTGCCAAAACATGATCTAAAATGTCGTCAAAACCGAGCTGTTTAATCAGTTCTGTTAGGATTTCTTGCCCCGTGGCTTCGGACATTGGTTTTTTGATGTAATCGCCTATATGGTCAATTTGGAAACCGTAGCCCCATAAGGTATATAAACCTTCAGGTAAGTCGGCAAAGTGTGGCTGTGCAGGAACCACGATGGATAAATGCCAACCCGACTCATACCAAGTCATGAGTGCGCCTGTGCCTGGTTCATTGCCTGTATAGTCAATAATACGTTTAAGTAGCACGTCATCTTTCATGGTCAGAGTGAAAGACTCCCACTTATGTTCATCGACATTGCCATAAAAAGTCATTGGACGGCCAAAGTCTGGGGCTTTTTGTGCCAGCGTTTCCCAAAGCGTCCAGCCATGATCTTCTCGATGACGAATAAGGGCAGGCACGTCATGATTACCACCATAACGTGAGTCTGCTGTAATAGAGCCTAAAGTGAAAATAGCTAAATCATTGGCTTTCAGATTAATTTGCTCTGAGCCTTCAGGCAATTGTACATATAGGCGTGAAGCGTAGCGTTCTTGAGTTTCAGCATTGGTAATGAAGTCTGCATCTGTGACATAGTGTCCAAAACGCACATCTAACTCATGTTGGAACTCACTTTTTTTGGTCGAAAAGTAAGACTACCACATGTGGGTAGCTGACCTCCTTCCGACCTATCCCATTACATGAGTGTTGCGGTTATTATCTGAATTCAGGCAAAACCTAACCTACTATTTATCTTTGCTCGAAAAATTCTCCCTCAGCGAGTTAACCCAGCTTGAGAATTTATGTATTGAGTCACCGCCTTTACCAAGCAGTTCCCTTAGCTCTTCTTCGAAGTGCGTTTGCTTTTTCTCCTCCGGTTCGGGCAGCGGCGGCAGTATGTGGGCAAAGTAGGTTTTGTCGAGTAAGCGGTGCAGCATACGCTCGCCAATAAAAGGCTTATTGCTATTGAGCGCTCTGGCACCTTTTATGATGTTACGAATGTCGTATTGTGTCGGGCTTATATCAGGCACCTGTTTGGGAATATTCAGCAGTTTATACACACCAATACGGGCGGTGCGAATAGAGGCTTCCATGGTGAATATTATGTCATTGCGAGTTTCTACAAATTGTCCCACTAAGCCTAAATTCGTGCAGCCTTCAGGAACTACTCTGGGCCTGTCGCCTGCAGCTCTGGGCATAAACTGAGCTGTAATATAAGGCATAAGCGCAATGCGTATTTTGGTGTTGGCTATAACCTCATCTAACTGGTCTTCAATACCCAGATGATGGCAAAGCTCGGTCAGAATTTCTTTACCGGTGCATTCTGGCATGGTTTTGTTTACACGGTTGCCTTGCTTATCCATCAACAGGCCATAAACCCACAACACCAATGTGTCATCTGGCTGGTCGGGGAAGTGGGGTTGGCGATTACAGGTAACACTTAACAGCCAGTTGGAGTCAGTAAAAGTCACTATGCCGCCGGTTACGGTTCGACCGGAGTATGGGTCGTTTACTGATAAGGTTTTCAGTTTATCGACAAGGGGTGAGGGCTTGCAGGTAAGGGTGGCCGACTCCCATATAGACTTGTCTACGTCACCATAAAATTTTTCTGGCTTACCGAAAACGGGAGACTTCTTGGCGAGGTTCTTCCATAAGTTCCAGCCACTTTCGCTACCCGGGTCATGCCTTTCACAGTTAAGCTCCGGCGCATTATCCATACCGGCATAACCCGTCTGTTCAGTCATTGAGCCGGTGAGGGCGAACACTAAATCATTCTTGCCAACTTCAATATATTGCTCTTTACCTTTAATAACGGCCTGAATTCCGGTTACTGTCTTTTTGTCTCCGGTAAAGCTTATATCAAGGTCATCGACTCTGGCTTCAAAGGTAAATTTCACTCCTTTTTCACGCAAAAAGTCGGTCAGTGGCTTTATAAAGGTGTCGTACTGATTGTATTTAGGGAAAAGCAGAACAGACATGTCACCAAAGCCGTCAATTGAGTCCAGAAAACGATGCAAATAGAGCTTGGTTTCCAACAGGCTGTGGCAGTTTTTAAAAGCAAACATAGTACGGAATAAAAACCAGAAGTTGCTTTGTAAAAAGCCTTCACTGAAATATTCCTCAATGCTCGTGTCGTCTAACTCTTCCTTTCGTTTCAGCATTAAGCGGATAAGTTCCCATTGCTGAGATTTACTCAGTCCCAGGTCTTCTGAGTCAAGGATCTCGCCGGACTTGTTAATTAAACGGGCCTTAGAGTAATTTGGGTCGTTGTCGTTTATCATTCGGTATTCATCGAGAACAGAATACCCTTCGGGAAGTTCAAGGGCGGGAATGTCCTGGAATAGATCCCAGAGGGTGTCGTAGTTCCAGTTCATTTCACGACCACCGCGAATGATGTAACCGTCTTCAGGGTTACCCGCACCATCCATAGAGCCGCCTTCTACCCTCATTTCTTCTAAAATAGTGATATTTTCGGCGGGCATATGACCATCGCGAATTAAATAAAATGCAGCGGCAAGTCCTCCGACACCGCCACCAATTATCCAGGCTTTACGCTTTTCGATTCCCGGAGTTGGTAAGGTTTTATGACGCGAGTAGGGCGATATAAAATCACCCGGCGGCAAAGTGTTAAGCGGTTTATGGCACCAAAAACCACCTGTTGCGTCAGGCTCATGTTCAAAACCCTCTGGTGCGGTTGCCGAGATATCAAATTTCGCAATTGTCTTTTTAGCCATTACGGATTCCTTCCCTTACTGAATAGAAGTACTTGCTGTTCTAGCTGATACCCTTAATGGTATTGCGAACGGCACTTTCAGTATAGTCGGCACCAAGCCTAGATTCAACTAGAGGCTGTTGATCTTTGAGTGAAAATTAAACGGCATAGCAACAAGGTATAATGGTTTCGCCAAAAATCAAAAATACCACCGAGAACGGACGTTGCTATGCCAAGAACAATGTTAACAGATAAAGCCTGGAAAGCCCTAAAGCAAATCCTCAAAGAAACGGGGCGTGTTTATAATAAGTACGAACACAGGAACACGCTTGAAGGCATTCTGTATCGGATGCGCACTGGAATTCAATGGCGAGATCTGCCTGAAAAATTTGGCCGTTGGAACACTGTTTTTAGACGTTTTAACCTCTGGTCAAAGAAGGGGGGTATTTCAAAAACTATTTCAAAGCATATCGTCTGAGAATGACCCTGAATGGCTATTTATTGATGGAAGTATCGTGAAGGCGCATCAGGATAGCAGCGGAGCAGCCAGTGGTGCAGACGAAGCTATAGGAAAAAGTCGGGGTGGCAATTCGACAAAAATTCATCTTGCTGTTGATAGCGGTGGTCTTCCCGTTTACTTCGAAATCTCGGGTGGGCAAGTACATGACATCGCCCATGCGCAGAGTTTGATAGCAGAAGCCCCAAAATCAAGCCATGTCACTGCCGATAAGGGCTACGATAGTGATAGTTTACGAGCATTTATTGAAGCTCAAGGTTGCGTGGTCAATATTCCGAGAAAAGAGAACAGCAAAACTGGGAATGGTCATATGGACTGGTGTCTTTATAAGTACCGGCACTTGGTAGAGAACGCCTTTTTAAAGATTAAAAAATATCGGGCTATAGCTACTCGCTACGACAAACTGGCAAGAAACTACGCCAGTAATGTCGCATTAGCCTTTGTCATGGTATGGCTGCCAATGCATTGCTGAATGATATTTGAGCAAAGATCAACAGCCTCTAAAATTGAATATGATCTAAATAATTGATGTTAATGTTTATTGTTGAGTAATTGCTCTATTGTTGTTTTCACTATGCCGTATGCTAAATTTCTTTAAAAATAGGCTTTTTATTTATCATTAAAAAATATCTTTGTACACAACAAAAAAAGATAACTCATTGAAATAATGGCATAATACTTGTTTTCTGACGACGAATATGATGACACATTTCAATGAGTTACATCTCATCTTAAACAAATATCTAAAGTGGAACAAGTCACATGCAA
>NZ_VOZT01000108.1:0-4804 GCF_013419625.1 Acinetobacter sp. YH12070
TTTCATGTACTTATATTAACAATCAAAACTCAAGGAAAATAGTCCTTAGTTAAATCAAACGACACTTCATGTCGTGTCGCTTATATCTCTGACCTGAAGGACAGAGTTTTACGCTCCATTTGATAAATTTTATCAACAACACATTTTTCCGCATCTTTTAAATCAAGTCATGCAAGTGCCGAGCCTGATGGATAAACGACGCGAACTCCTGTTAGCCGTATCTGGGGAGGTGCTCGAAATTGGCTTTGGTACAGGTTTTAATTTAGCGTTTTATCAAAATGTCGATACGGTTTTTGCCCTTGAGCCCAATCCCGATATTTTTCATTTAGCTGCTGAACGTGTACATGTTGCGCCCTTTGAGGTACAGCATATTTTAGCCGGTGCTGAAAAATTACCCTTTGCAGATGAAAGTCTAGATCATGTCGTGAGTACATGGACCTTATGCAGCATTGCCGATATTGAAACTGCGCTTGAAGAAATCTACCGTGTCCTTAAACCAACAGGGACATTTCATTTGGTTGAGCATGTACAACACAATGAAAATCGGAAAATTAAGCAGTTACAACACCTACTGACGCCCATTCAAAAGAAAGTCGCGGATGGCTGTCATCTGGATCGTCATATGCAAAAGTTGCTTGAAGATGCCCAGTTTGAATGTTTTGAAACGCAGTATTTTGATGCAGAAGGCATTCCAAAAATTGGTCAGCGCATGTTGCTCGCCCGCGCACGGAAGTTGAGTTAAAGCGTCCAAGGCCATGTTTAAGCAAAATCAAATCTAGATAAAAGTACCTAGTCTTTGATTAGTCGAATGGCATTAATTTTTAGGATATGACAAGGCTTTTTATTCAACACATTATAGGTGTTATACGACTTCCCTGTTTTGATGGAATGCACATCCACCCATTCACCCAAAATCTCCACGCGATCACCTGATTTTAAACGGCGAATACGATTTGCGACGTCTTCGGATTGAGCAATCACACTAACATTTTGCAATTCGGACTTGAGCTGTTCAATTTGTGTCGAGGGCACGTTTTTCTCTTGCACGTTAAAACAACGGTTCTGCTGCGACCATTCAAGATGGTATTTTAAAGACTGGATATCATTTGCGCCTGAACTCAGTAGCAAATCAATATTGCTGACATAGGCTAAGTCTTGAAAGCCACCCACCACGGTCGGTGCGGCCGGATGTAATGTACGACTACTGGCACTGTAGTAGCGTTTATCCAACAGCACATATTCACCGGAAAATGCCTGAGTCGCTGTGACCTGAAAATTTTTCAGCACACCAGTCTGCTCTAAATGTGGAATGGCACGAAAATATTCAGACCATATCCACAGCATGAGCGCAAAAACGGCTGCAGTCGCTAAGAGTTTTTCCATGTGAATATTCTGTCCTTATTACTTTTCGACGGTTCTGAGCCTGAATCACGCGAGCTTAAATATGCTCAAAATCAATTCGGATGGTTTCAAAACGCACTCGCCCTTCGGCAATGGCTTGAGCAATCGCTTGTTGCCCTTTGGTCAAACGTGCCCCACCACTTTTAATATCAATCAGCACCACTTCGATGTCTTCAGCGAGGCCATCGCCATCACGAAAGTCGGTATAGCCATCAAAAACCACATAATCGATCGGGTCACCGAGAAACTTTGCATCGCTAGGTAAATACTGAAATTCAGGCATGATCGGCGCCATTTGTTCGGCCATTTTGCCTTTTAAAACAGCACGACTGGTATTTACACTGCGTTTTTGTGCATGGGCCAAGGCCTGCTGATGTTCCAATTCTAGTTCTGCAATATATTGCTCGTATTCTGCCTTAATCCTTCCATTGCGACTGCCACTTAAAATTAAGGTGGTCAGTACAATCCCAATACACGCGCCAATGAGCATGGCCATCCAGACAGACATTTAAAATTCCTAATCTTTTTAATATATTACAGCGAAAACTATAGAAAAAACTTAGACTTTGGTTCTTTGTCATATTCCCCGCATTAAACAATGATATGCTAGGGATGAGCAGAATAAAATCTATTTAGGTCGATGAAAACGATATTAATTGCCAATCAAAAAGGTGGTTGTGGCAAAACCATCACAGCAATCAGTTTAGCCTCTGCACTTGCGCAAAAAGGTTATAAAGTGGCCTTGGCAGATGCTGACAATCAAAAGTCTGCACGTCAATGGCTCAAACAGCGCCCAGAGACTGCCGCCCCGATTCAGAGCCTAGATTGGCGTCATGAAAAATCGATTGGTGATGTGCCGAAAGGAATTGAATATCTGATTATCGATGCACCGGGTGCGTTATCGGGTGAACATGCAGATCAGTTGGTGAGTGAAGCTCACGCCATCATTACCCCGCTACAACCATCTTTCTTCGACATCGACTCGACCCGTCGTTTTTTAAAGCATTTACAAGAAATTAAACGGATTCGTAAAGGTAAAGTCCAAATCCTATTGCTGGCCAATCGTGTCAAACCCAATTCTGCTCATTCCAAAGAAATTCAAGATTTTTTCAATAAAGTTGAACAACAGCCCGTTGCTTGGATTTCTGAACGTACCGCTTATGGTCAACTTGCCATGCAAGGTCTTTCGGTTTTTGATAAAACGCAAAAATTGTACCTCGGCATGCAGCAACAATGGCAACCTGTGCTCAATGCCATTATTGAAGACGAAGCCGAGTGGTTTTAACCCATCATTCCACATTTTGCTGATATAAAGGTCAATCTTGCAAGGATCTAGCCTGAAAGATATTCACCATAAGTTAACAAGCTCTCGTTTTCGGGAGCTTTTTTTTCGGTTAAGATTGAACACAACATGATGAAAAAATCAGAGCACGCATTGCCAACGTTCGCACCTACATTACAAAAAGTCTTATTGTTCGGATTATTTTTTATCCTGATTTTTTTGAGCTTTAGCGTACTCAAATACTTTATTGTGCCCGTTGTTTGGGCAGCGATTATTGCTTATATGACTTGGCCGCTGTATCAATCGGTGCATCGTTTTTGTGGCAATCGTGCAAATCTAAGTGCGGCGCTGATGATCTTATTGGTGGTACTCGTGGTGGGTCTGCCGGTGATTTTTGCGATCTTCTTGCTACAACATGAAGGCCGTAACTTGTATTTTGAATTACAAAAGCAGGTCTTCTCGGGTCATGTCAATGTGCCTGATTTTATTCGCCAACTGCCGTTTATTGGTAAAGAAGTCAGTCGTACCCTGCATGAGCTGAACAATGACCCGAACAGTATTATTCAATCGGTGCAAATTTGGATTCAGGGGCATTTGAACTACGGTAAAGTTTTGGTCGGCGAAGTCAGTAAAAATATCTTTAAGCTGTGTTTTGCCGTGATGTCTTTATTTTTCTTCTATCGTGATGGTCAAACCATTTTAAGTCAGGTCAGTAAAGCCCTCGAAATGGTGATCGGGCCACGTATTCATCATTATCTTGCCACCATCTCGGATACCACACGTGCTGTAGTGTATGGCATCGGTCTCACCGCCATTGCCCAAGCTTTACTTGCCGGTCTCAGCTATTTTGTTGCCGATGTGCCTAACCCGATGTTATTAACCATCATTACCTTCATGTTGGCACTGATTCCCTTTGGCCCACCGATTTCATATACCGCTGTGTCGTTGTGGTTATTTTCACAAGGTCAAACCATTGAAGCCATTGGCGTCATGGCTTGGGGTGTTTGTATCGTGAGTACGGCCGATAACGTGATTCGTCCTTTAGTGATTTCAGGGGCAACGCAGATTCCATTCTTATTAATCATGTTCGGTGTTTTAGGTGGTATCGCCAGTTTCGGTCTTGTCGGTTTATTTATCGGGCCAGTGATCTTGGCGGTACTCTTGGCGATTTGGCGTGAATGGTTACATGAAACCCAAATTGAAGCCGTCATGATGCCCAAAGCAACATTGGCACATGACTTAGACAATATGGATGATAAGCCTGAACAACCTTAATTCAGGCTTGAATTCATTAAACAAATATTACAATCAAATACTTAAATTATCTGTCATCCTGTATCCGCATCTGTTTCAATGGTTGAAACTCCATAAAAACAGACAGGATGCCAAACATGTCTTCACTATTTAAATTCGGTGCGCTTGCTGCGGTCAGTGCCCTGATGTTTACAGGCTGTGCGAGTACCTCGACTTCAACAGGTCTGAATGCAAAAACCGTGATGGTCAATGCCGTGACTGCTCAAGGTATTGGTCAAAGCATCGGTCAAATTAACTTGGTTGATAGCCCTGCTGGCTTGGTTATTCATACCAATTTAACCCAGCTTCCTCCGGGTCCACACGGTTTCCATATTCATGAAAAAGGCTCTTGTGCCCCAGCTGAAAAAGATGGAAAAGCGGGTGCTGCTCTTGCTGCAGGTGGTCACTTTAACCCTAAAGCTGCACCTCACCACGGTACGCCGCTAACAGGTCACTTGGGTGACTTACCGATCCTTCAAGTTCAAACCGATGGCACAGCAAAAGTGAATTTAATTGCACCACGTTTGAAATTGGCGGATGTACAAGGCTTAGCCATCATGATCCATGCTGGTGGTGATAATTACTCTGACGACCCTAAACCTCTAGGCGGTGGCGGTGACCGTATTGCCTGTGGTGTGATTCAATAATCAACTTTGCATATAGATTTGAACAAGCGGACTTTAAGTCCGCTTTTCTATTGATTGACATCCTCACCCCCTTAAAAGAGGGTGATTCCTACAGCTAGACGCTTATGCCCAAGCGCAAGAATGTTTAGAGCTGAGTTTATATCTCGATCATGAGCTGTACCACAGCTCATGCACTCCCATT
>NZ_VOZT01000109.1:0-4509 GCF_013419625.1 Acinetobacter sp. YH12070
TCTTAAATCGCAAATGAGAGCATTTAGCGAGTGTCTACGAGCGAACTACAGGGATCTAAATTTTTTCACCTGTTTTTCCCTGATTACAGGCTCCCCTGTGTATCAAGAACTCAGAATCAGAGCATCCCGAATGGGTGCGAACTGATTACGATGGCTTTATGTCGAGCGAAGCGAGTGAAAAAGTTCTATGAGCGAAGCGAATTCCTAGTTGCTTTTCTTTTTTAAAAGTCACGAAATTTTAAGCCAAAAATTGCCCCTACGAACTGAGCGAAAGCGAAGTTCAATAGAGTTTGAGCGTAGCGAAAACCGAGGGCAATTTTTCCTTTCCTGGGCTTTTAATTATTTTAAAGTTTTTAAATGCTTTTAGGTAAGCTGAAAGCCTTGTAAATAAAGGCTTCTAGACTTCATATGACACCGTTTACCTTGCAATATGACACCGTTTACCTTGCAATATGACACCGTTTACCTTGCAATATGACACCGTTTACCTTGCTTATAGCACTAAAATTAATTAAGGTGTCATAGCATAATAAATAATACTGGTGCTTCATGAGAGAGTTAGTTGTAAAAGACAATGCCTTAATTAATGCAAGTTATAACTTAGATTTAGTAGAACAACGTTTAATTTTATTAGCTATTGTTGAGGCAAGAGAAAGTGGGAAAGGGATTAATGCTAATGATCCCTTAACTGTCCATGCAGAAAGCTATATCAATCAATTTGGCGTACACCGCAATACCGCTTATCAGGCATTAAAAGATGCCTGTAATGATTTATTCGCAAGACAATTCAGCTATCAAAAAATAAATGAAAGAGGGAATATTGAGAACTATAGATCCCGTTGGGTTAGTGAAATTGGATATGTAGATAATGAAGCAGTGGTTAAGCTTATTTTTGCCCCTGCCATAGTTCCATTAATTACGCGCTTAGAAGAGCATTTTACTAAATACGAATTGCAGCAAGTTAGTAATCTCAGTAGTGCTTATGCTGTTCGTTTATATGAGTTATTAATTGCTTGGAGAAGTACGGGCTCTACTCCAATTATAGAGCTAAGTGATTTCCGTCAAAGAATTGGCGTACTCGATACTGAGTACAAGCGTATGGAACGCTTTAAAACTAGTGTACTTGAGCTCGCCATTAAACAAATTAACGAACATACAGATATCACAGTGAAGTATGAACAATACAAAAGAGGTCGATCAATTTCAGGATTTTCTTTTAACTTTAAACAGAAAAAGAAGGACAGCCCATCAATAGAAAGAGATCCGGATACTTTGGGTCTTTCTTCAAAGATGACCGATGCTCAACGGCATATGTTTGCAAATAAACTTTCCGAACTTCCTGAAATGGGTCGTTATTCCCAGGGAACTGAAAGCTATCCGCAATTTGCTATTCGTATTGCTGAGATGCTGCAAGACCCTGACCGAATAAAAGAACTATACCCATACCTAAAAAAAGTGGGATACATGCCATCAAATAAAAAGGACACCGTAAATGGCTAAGTTATCACTAAGTGAAGTATCTAAAAAATTTCATGTGGATAGATCAACCATTTACAGAGCTGTACGTAATGGACGTTTATCACGCTCCAGTGATGGACAATTCGATCTAGCAGAGGTCATCCGATGCTTTGGAGAACCTGAGCAAACATCTCAAAAAATTGAATCATCTAAGCAAGAAGGTGATGAATCTACAAAAAAACTTATTGCCCATTTAGAAAATGAAGTCAAAAAATACCAAGAACGTGAAGAACGGTTAATGCAACAAATTGACCGTATGCAAACACTCATTGAGCTGAAAAGTGTTGCACCTGCCACAGCAGCACCACAACAAGATGCTACGGCATGCGACACCGATCTACCACAGCATGCGACAACACAACAAGACAATGATAATAAAAAGAATAATGAATTAAATATTGCAGAAAATGTGGCAGTGCCACAGCAAGAAACTACGGCATACCACACCCAAACGCTACAGCATGCCACGTTGCAAAATGTGGCAGTGCCACAACACAAAAAACGTGGATTATTTGGCCGTGTGCTAAATGCTGTTTTTGATCATGACTGAGCAATCTAGGGAGAGAAATCATGCCGAAACTGAAAGACATTGCCCTGGGCATTATTGTGGCTCCGCTGCTGATCCCGATTATGCTAATTGCATCGTACCAGGATAAAAAGGCACTGAAGAAAGAGCTGGATGAACGCCAAAAAGAAAAAGACCAGGCATCCTGATTATTCAATTGAGCTAATCAAAAGTGTGAAACATTGATTAAATAGTAGGCGTGGAACGTGAAAAATCATAAAAAAAGCCCACCTTGGGGAAGATGGGCTATCAACTAGGAACTACAGCGTTGAATTATAAGGATAATTATACAGCATTTCGTATAAGGTGTATTATGTTAATTTTAGGAAAACTTAAGTTTGCCCTATTTTTTTTACATTTCTTATATAAATTTTCAAATCACAGTCTAGTGACCAAATAAATATATCGGCACGAGGATGAAGTTCACATAACATTTCAAACTCTTTAATAATTGTTAAATCACCTAAACTAGTACCCTCTGTAGTTTTCTGTGGTGATTTATTTCTTCCAGCATGATCAGGAAATAAAGCTATCCATTCTCGAAGCTGTTCATTTGAAAATATACTAGAAAAGATAAAAGGAGCTTCATTTGCATAACTTTTCTCTAAAAGCTCATAAAAATCTTGTGCTACTTGCCGTCTAGTATTCCCATCACCATTTTGAGCGATATGATTACCAGTTTCAATAATTGTAGCTACTGGGATAATAAATTCACAACCTAACTTAGTGTAAGTTTCAAATGATTCGAATACTTCTTCTCTATCTGAGTTCTTTGAAGGTACATCTAAAATATTTAGGAAAACACTTGTATCAATTAAACAAATATTATTCACGATGTTTACCTTTCATCGACTCTAACCAACTCAAAGCTATAGTTCGTTTATCTTCACTAGATAAAGGATTCTTAACGAATCTATCAACTATACCTTTTGTAACTAGATCACCTAATGGTCCTTGGGATACAAGACCAACATAATCATCAAGTTCAGATAATCTTGTTAAACAGCTATGACCTTTTTCTTTATCTCTATAAGCAAAAGACACGTACTCTAAAGCTTCATTAGGCACTCCATCCATCAGAGCTGGATTGTGAGTTGTAATCAATAACTTTATTTTATTATCCCTAGCATATTCATATATCTGATTTAAAAGTATTTTTGCTTTATTTGGATGTATACCATTATCTAATTCTTCAAATACTAAAAGAGAACCTGGTTTAGCTGTCATCAGTGCAGCAGCAATAGCAAGAACCCGCACAGTACCATCTGACAGTAACTCTATTGACCATTTCTTAGATGAATTCTCATCACCAAAACTTTCTTCGAGTTCAACAGAAAAACGTTCTCGATTATCTTCGAAAAAACTTATACCAACAAATTTTTGTTCAGGAAGATTTTTTATGAAGTCTAAGACTTGATCTATTTTCCCTTCCATTTCTAAGTTTTTTAAAACACCTGATAAATTTGATCCTTTAAAATTTAAATTAGGAGTTATTCTTGAAAACGATCGCATTGAACTAGGAACAAAATCAAAGAATTGAATAGACTTTAAATCATCTAAACATTGATCAATTAATAAAATTTGTTCATCAACACTAAATGCTCCTTTCTCATCATTGCCAAAGTTTTCAGTTATTAAATTAAGAATATTGTTAATGTTTGGCAATATTGCCATTTTATTTTTTGGATGAAAATTAAAAGATCTAGATGGCGAACCTTTGGGTGTATTAGGCTTGATTTTTACTTTCAAAAAACCTTGTTTGCTCTCATCCTTATTTTCAATTGTTTCGTAAATTACTTTTTTACCTATGGTTAATTTTTCATTTACCAATGATATTGATTCATTATCAAAAATTTTTATAGAAAAGCTATATTGAACTTTATTATCGAAATTCATTTTCAAGGTCATAGGAATATGTTCACACATATAGACTAGATCGTGAAAATCACCTCTAAACCATTTATCTGATTCTTCTAGTTTATTTTGAATAGAATCTAGATCCACTCCTGATATAAACCATTTAATTAGTCTTAAAGCTTCAATAATATTCGACTTACCAGCAGCATTAGCTCCAATTAGCAAGTTTAAAGGGCCTAATGCTAAGCTTTGTTCAGCGCTATAACTTTTGAAATTTTCTAAACTTATACTTTTCAGCATTCAAATAGACCAATTTTAATAAAAACAATAAGAATGATAAGAATATCAAAATTACGGTGATCTTAGGTGAAAATTAGTAATCCGATAATTTTTATCAAAATTATCAACTGATTTAACATAAAACTTCTTATATGAAATTTAGGGTGGTGTTTCAAAAAGTATGCTGAAACAAAGCAGGTTGAATTTTGATAAAATAGAGAAATGCGAATAACTCTAGAAATCAAATGTCCAACCTGCCTCAGTGACAGTATAAAGAAAAATGGCATCAA
>NZ_VOZT01000110.1:0-4182 GCF_013419625.1 Acinetobacter sp. YH12070
AGTATTTTGATTATCATCTTAAAGAAACAGAATGGCGTTGGATGAGGGAGCCTAATGAGCTAGCAACAGAGTTGTGGGACCTCATTAGGTAAAACTAAGTGCAAATCTGCTAGTCTAGAGCCAAATTTTATTACCGTTTGCTTTAACGGCATTGGTTGCAGCGCTCAGTGGCTGTGGCGGTGAAAGTGCAAATGTGAATCCTGAAATTTATGATACCAGTACGACTAATGGTACTTGTAAAAGTAATACCGAAGGCTGTGTCGAGTTTGTTTTAGATTATCCAATTGAAGGTCTGAACTTTAATTGTTCGAGCGACGTTAAAAATACCTACATTACCTTGTTCGATCTTAAAGAGGGTGTTTCGACAGGTGCTTGTAAGATTGGCGACACGGTAACTTTCTTTGTCCAAGGTGAAAAATCACGTCGAATTGATTTGGGTAAAGTAGATTTGAAGCAAATTTCAAATGTAGCCAGTGGCACGACACCACCTCGTTTGACCTTATTGGATTTGGCTGCCGGCATCGCGGGTAAACCTGCTGCAACGATTTCGGATACCGATGCAACAGTTAAAGTCGCAATGCGTTTAGCTAAAATCATTCAAGCTTTGGCTTTGAAAAATAATAGCGCAGTGACAGCTACAGATATCCAAGCGGTTTATATCAACAATGCAGATAAAGTACTGATTGATCAAATCACTCGGAATGTCGCGACAGCAGACTTCAGCATCAGTTCTGATATGGAGTTTAATGACCTGTTTACACCTTGGCTAGACTTGTCCGAAGTCAGCAATGAAAATGCATTTACCTTAGTTTCAAAACTCATGAATATCTCAACGGCTGCGGTATATCAGCCTGAGTTTGCGTTATTTTCAACTGATGGCGTAATTACCAATGCCAGTGGTTCAAATGGACTGGTCGGCTGTGACAAAAATGAATGTTTGCCGACCGATAGTTCAAAAGTCAATTTATTTGGTCATTTCATGTTAATGACGGACCGCCAAGGTATGACTTTTGGTAGTGGTTTACAGTGGAAGGGCAAAGTTGATCAACAGTTGAGTACCATTGGTGGTGTGAATGTCTTGCTCTTGACACAGGTACGACCAACACGTTTAACAGCAACGCCACAGGACAATTGGATTGATCCGCTTACCAAGCAAATTGATAAACCTGGCATTCTGGGTTTCCGTTTTGATGCTGAAGAAGCCAACTCTGGCCCTTTGATTATTAAACAAGGGACGCTACTTGCCGACAAAATGGTGGTCGGTACAGGTGGAAGTTTATATAAAACATTAATGGCTAAAAAAGATGATTATGTTCTGACGGCCGATGATAAGAAAAAATTAGGTCTTTGGGAGCAAAACATTAACCAAGTGCAATTTAAAGGCACGATGGATTTATACAAGCTTTATCCGCTGTCGTATTTAGACAAAAAAGTCTTTAAGTCTGTTGAAAATGTTGCCGCTGGACAAAATTATATCTTCCCCTTGTATGCAGATTTAACCTTTAAATTTACCGATACTTCGATTAAAACAGTGAAATTGGGTGTGGTGATTGACCGTAATGGTGATATTCGCACAAATATAAAATCTGGCGTGCCAGACGATGTATTTACTCGTCAAGATAGCCAAATTGTCGACTTGTCTACACACGCGACGGAAGGCTGTAGCGGAAAAGATGTGCTTGACCCACTGTTAATGAAAGATGACAAAGGTGTACAGCAATATCGTATCGGAACGACAACCCGTACCTTTACGCCTGAAGGAAATATCAATCCAAATACCATTTCGATTCGTATGATTTTAGCTGACCCATATTTCCATACGCTTGATGGCGCGCTGATTGGAATGAACTCAAGTGTGAAAACTTCAGCGGATACATCAATGGTTGTAGGCGGGGCTTTAGTGCAGTTACACAATATGATTAATGCCAATGCAGGCACACGTCCCTCTGGCGTTGCTTTGACAGATTCGGATAATAAAGTGGTGAAGTGGGGGAATAGTTTGGCCAGCTTTAGTTATATTTATAGCTTAAAGAATCCAAATGATACTGCTGCGGCTCAAACGGCGAAGTTAAGCGGTGGTGATATTTCTTTAGATTTGGCTCCTTGTTACACCATCAAGGCAAAATAATCATCAAATATGAGTAAAATAAAAAAGCCCATCTTATGATGGGCTTTTTTAATTAAGAGATCTGTAAATTAACCTGTGTGATCGAGTCGCGTACCGAGGGTTTCGAGATGCATTTCAAACTGACCTGTTTTGCGGTCAGCAAAATAATGCCGCAGCGTTCTTTCCACACTAGGAAAGGCTAAATCATCCCAAGGAATATCTTCTTCACTAAATAATCGTGATTCAATAGTTTCATCACCCGCACCAAACTCTCCATTGATTAGTTCAGATTTGAACAAGGCATAAATTTGCCCAATACGGGGAATGTTATACATGCAATACAGTTGCTCTATGTTGACTTCTGCTTCGGCTTCTTCGCGAGTCTCACGTGCTGCGCCTTGCTCCATCGTCTCATAGAGTTCCATATAGCCAGCAGGTAATGTCCACAGCCCATAACGTGGCTCAATCGCACGACGGCAAAGTAAAACTTGATTGTCCCAAACGGCTAAAGCACCACAAATGACTTTAGGATTCACATAATGAATAAACCCACATGCGGTACAAATACGGCGTATCTGATGATCTCCAAGCGGGATCGCTTCTTTTGTTTTTTGTCCGCAGTTTGAGCAAAAGTTCATATTCATCGTCATGGATTGTGTGAACCGTCAGAATAACTTAAAAATAAAACTTTGGCATCATTTCTAACCAGCTTGGCCGAAATTCAGCTATGATGAAAACAAGATAATTATAAGGATGTAATGTGGATGGATGAGGGTTTATTGACTCAGCGATTGCAGCAAAGTTTACGTTTTTCTAAGCGTATTCAACCTGCGCATGCTGCTGTATTGATTGCGATTACCCAAGAAGATAATCCACGTATTTTATTGACCCGCCGCTCACTCTATATGAATAATCATGCCGGTGAAGTGTCCTTTCCCGGTGGCAAACGTGATGCCCAAGACACCAGTAATATCGTGGTGGCGTTAAGAGAAGCCCAAGAAGAAACCGCTCTAAATCCATTTGATGTGCAACTTTTGGGTGATTTGCCAATGCAAAAAGCACGGAATGGGATGTTGGTTAAACCGATCGTGGGGTTGATCCCGCCTGATGTAAATTTGATACCTCAACCCACTGAAATTGACCGTATTTTTTTTGCATCATTAAGACAGCTTTTAGAAACACCGCCAACGCCATATGAAGTTCGTTTTGCCCAGCAATCGCTTTATTTTCCCAGTTTAAGAATCGAAAACGAAATCGTTTGGGGTTTGACTGCACGGATGTTGATTTCCTTATTTCAATATGGTTTGAATTATCAAAAAGAATGGCCTTTTTTATTAAATTCTCCTTCATTTCATTTGGGCCGTGAGCCATAAATCATTTTTAGAAAGTCAAAATAGGATGTTTGATCATGTTGTACAAATTTCAAGGATATAGCCCGAAAGCCACGCATCAACCTTGGGATGGTTGGGTTGCAGAAAATGCAACGGTCATTGGGCAAGTTGAATTAGGCCGAGAAGTGAGTGTCTGGTTCGGAGCCGTCATTCGAGGGGACAACAGTCGTATCAAACTGGGTGATTTTACCAATGTACAAGAAAATGCGGTGTTGCATACCGATGCAGGCATTGAAATGACCATTGGCGATTATGTCACGATTGGGCATCAAGCCATGCTACACGGATGTACCGTAGGTGATAATAGTCTGATTGGAATCAATGCCGTGGTCCTAAATCATGCCGTGATTGGTAAAAATTGCATCATTGGTGCGAATGCTTTAATTCCAGAAGGGAAGGTGATTCCTGATAACTCTGTTGTGATGGGTTCACCGGGTAAGGTTGTTAAGACTTTAGATGAACAAGCGGAAGCACGTCTAAAAATGAGTGCCATGCACTATGCCGCTCATTTTAAACATTTTACTCAACTCGAAGTCGCTGAACTTTAGAACGCTATACATGTCTTGTCCTGAAATAGATTGACAGTATTCCACTTCAAACCGAGTTAAGCAATTAGCTCGGTTTTAGTTTGCTCATACGTCTGATTCGGGGTGTTCATATTTAAACTTAAATGTGGTCTATAAC
>NZ_VOZT01000111.1:0-4090 GCF_013419625.1 Acinetobacter sp. YH12070
CATGAGAAAGCCCATATAAATGGGTAATGTACAAGTTGCTGTAGAAGCATGTTTAATTCGTCTGATCACAGATACTTTATAAAGTATTTTAATACTTTTTTGAATCAGTCAATGCGTAAGTCCTATATTAATAGTCATTCTTTCGGGGCTCAGTTCTGCCCTCTATGCCCAGTCCGTATTTCAGACGGGAGATATTATTTTTCATATCTCAAAGTCACAACAAAGTTTAAGCATTCAAAAGGCCACACATTCGCCCTATAGTCACATGGGCATGATCGTAAATAAAAATAACCAAACCTGGGTGCTTGAAGCTATTCAACCTGTGCAATATACCGCTTTAAATCAATGGATCGCACGTGGGGAGAATGCTCACTATGTGGTGAAAAGGCTCAAACAACCCTTAAATGTGCAGCAGAAAACGAAGCTGGTGCAACATGCGGAAAAGTACTTGGGCAAACCCTATGATATATATTTTGAATGGGATGACCGTGCAATTTACTGTTCTGAAATTGTTTGGAAAGCTTATCAGCATGCTTTAGGAATCGAACTTTCTCCATTACAACAACTGAAACAATTTGATTTAAAACAAAATGAAGTCCAGCGTCTAATGCGGCAGCGCTATGGTCAAAATATTCCGCTGAATGAGCAGGTGATTGCCCCTAAGGCCATTTATGATTCAAAACTATTAAAAGAAATATTTAGAAATTAAGGCAATAAAAAAGCCCAAGTCGCAATGCTTGAGCTTTTTAATGAGTGGTTAAAACCAACTCGAATATGGCGTCCCTACGGGGATTCGAACCCCGGTTACCGCCGTGAAAGGGCGATGTCCTAGGCCTCTAGACGATAGGGACAGTACAGAAAGCAAATTTTAAAACCGTTTATTTTAGTCTAAGTTTTTAGACTAAATAATGGCGTCCCTACGGGGATTCGAACCCCGGTTACCGCCGTGAAAGGGCGATGTCCTAGGCCTCTAGACGATAGGGACTTAATAAAATGTACTTCTGAAAATTGGCGTCCCTACGGGGATTCGAACCCCGGTTACCGCCGTGAAAGGGCGATGTCCTAGGCCTCTAGACGATAGGGACGTTTCAGAGGTGGGCGTATATTAGGGTGAAAATCGGGGGGTGTCAAACGCTTTTCTATAAATAAATTCAGTTTTTGTTGTTGAGTGCATAAAATTAAAACAATTTGCTAAAAATGTTTGAAAAATACATTATTTATGTCGGTTTTTTCAACACTTGTAAGATTGTAGCAATAACTTCTGGATGCGTTAAATATCCAGCAATATCGTGTGGGTGTTCAATCGATGTCTGAATTTGCTGGTTGATAATGGCGGGTTGAAAATCAAATGGTGCCTGACTCAGTGGAAAAGCGCTGAGAAAATCATCATGTGAATAAAAGTTTAACCAATCGCCTGAAATTGCATCAGGTCGCTGTAAAGGCTGAGGTAAGTGGGCTTGGATGACACGAAAAGCCAAAGGTGAGCCCAAGGTGATAAAGCGCTGTATGTTGAGTTCAGGATGTAACAGTAAAAAATGATACGCAATCACGCTACCTAGCGAATGTGCAATCAACAGGGTGGGTTTCGTTTGATGTAATTGCTCATGCAGACGAGTATGAACTGCCTGAATAAAGTGTGGATTGGATAAATAGAGATAAGTTTCGACCAAAAATTTATGCAAAAGTGTGGCATGTAATTTTGGGAAATAATTCATTAAAACTGCAAAATCGCGTAGGGCAAGATCTTTGCCAAGTGCAGTGATCGATTTGAATGACTGGCTCAATCCAATAGCATCATTGAGGGTGATGTCAGGTAGATTGTTTTGTACGGCATGATGCTCAAGTACTTTTGGTGATTTTTCTGGGAGTTCAGTGCGATGGATAAACGGAAAATGTGGCCACGTTTGAGGTGTCAAGGTGCTGGCTTGAAGCATATTCTGCAAATGATAACGCGTGAGTAAGTCTCCATAAAAAGGCATGCGCATATGGTGCTGTATATACGATAAAAAAGTCTCTTGATGGCTTTGCTTTAAGCCTTGAGACAACAGTGCAAGCCAATGCTGTTCGAGCGAACGTGCAGTTTGTTGCTGTTGATTCATGCCATGGATAAAGATGATCTGCATATTGCACCTCATCGACGGACCAGTTTTTATTCTACTTTTATTAAAATATAGCCATAAAAAAAGAGCAACCGAAGTTACTCTTTTATCGTGTTTGGTATGACAACGCAGATCAATCTTTGTTGTGATACAAGGTGTAGTAGCTGATATAACACGCCACAATGAAGATCATACAGCAGATAAAGCCAGTTAACATTTCTGGGTCAAATACCATACTAATACAGGTAATAAGACAGAATACAAAACCGAGTATCGGCACGATTGGGAAGAGTGGTGCAGCAAAAGCTAAATCTTTTGCAGTTTTGCCTTCTTTATACCACTGACGGCGGAAGTTGAATTGGCTTAAACAAATACTCATCCATACCACCACCATGGTAAATGCCGCGACACCTAACAAGTTTTTGAAGATGGTTTCTGGTGCAAATTGCTCAGAAAGTAAGCCCGGCATACCACCGATCATGGTCACAATCACGGCAACATAAGGAATACCCCGCGAGTTCACTTTAGAGAACACTGCAGGTAATTGCTTACTATAGGACAATGACCACATCATTCGAGATGCAGCAAATAAACCTGAGTTTGCAGCAGAAAGTAGGGCTGTGATAATCACAAAGCGGATAATGTCTTCTGCATAAGGAATACCAATGTGCTGGAATACCGTTACGAAAGGTGAACTACTTACACCTTCGGCAGATAAGCCGGCCTCTTGGTGTGGTAATAGTGCAGTAATAACAACAATGGTACCCACAAAGAAAATCAATAAGCGGAAAATCGCCGTGTTAATGGCTTTAGGCACATTTTTCGCTGGATCTTTGGTTTCACCCGCAGCAACACCAATCAGTTCAGTACCTGAGAATGCAAAGTTAACAATCAACATTGTAGCGAAGATTGGGAACAAACCTTCAGGGAACCAGCCTTGTGCAGTGAGGTTGCTAAACAGCGGTGCAGCTTCATAGCCTTGATAGCCTAAAACACCAAAAATGGCCAATAGACCTAAAATAATAAAGGCTACAACGGTAATCACTTTGACTAAAGCTAGCCAAAATTCAGATTCAGCAAACCATTTGGTTGAAATCATATTCAAGCAGAATACAAAAGCACCAAAGATTAAGGTCCACATCCACATAGAGCTGTCTGGGAACCATTCCTGCATTAAAAGTGCAGCAGCGGTAAATTCAGTTCCTAGCGTTACTGACCATGTCAGCCAATAGAGCCAAGTGATGGTATAACCCGTACCAGGTCCGATATAGCGTTTAGCATAAGCGCCAAATGAACCAGATTCTGGCATATGTACAGCGAGCTCGCCTAAGCAAAGCATCACCATATAGGCGATAATACCGCCTAAAAAATACGAAATAATGGCACCTACAGGCCCCGTTTGTGCAATGACTTCACCCGAACCAAGAAATAAACCAGTACCGATTGCGCCGCCAAGCGAAATCATCACCAGATGTCGAGTACTCATAGCGCGTTTTAACGGCGCAGAATTGCCCTGATGCGAAGCATCATTCGGAGAATGTGATGACTGCATAGAGAAAAAGGAGAATCAAATAATGAAGCGAGTAATTGTAGAGAAGAATGCAATGATGATGCAATCAATTAATATAAATTATAGATAAATAAACTTTAAGTTTGTCTCAGAGCTGACAGAAGAATTGGCGTCCCTACGGGGATTCGAACCCCGGTTACCGCCGTGAAAGGGCGATGTCCTAGGCCTCTAGACGATAGGGACGTTTTGAGGTGGGTGTATAGTACATAGCCCATCTATATTTGTCAAAATAGAGTTTCATTGTTATATTCTAAATGTATATAAATAAAACAAAAACAGAATTTTTTTAATGAAAATAGGACTTACGCATTGACTGATTCAAAAAAGTATTAAAATACTTTATAAAGTATCTGTGATCAGACGAATTAAACATGCTTCTACAGCAACTTGTACATTACCCATTTATATGGGCTTTCTCATG
>NZ_VOZT01000011.1:0-79488 GCF_013419625.1 Acinetobacter sp. YH12070
GTCCAGATTTAAATCCAATAGAAAATATGTGGTCACGAGTCAAGGCGATTCGAACTAAGTTTAGAGTTAAAGATATTGATAAATTATTTAAAGATTACTGTAATGATTTATTTGGTATTTAGCTATAAACCAAAGCTTTATCAAAATTTCATGCACTTTTTCTCATAAATTTTACCAATAAAGCCTTGTGGGATCCCTTAATTCACAGCACCAAAGTTTTAAATGCTAAGTTCTATCGTCGAACATAATCACTCAAAGAAAAAACAATCCGCTTCAACCAACTTCTATATTTATTTCTTTTCGAAATTGTGAAAAATTTACAGTTTTCCTTTTTAATCTCCGGCAATTCAAGCTACATTCTATTTTGAAATCTTAATCCTGAAAAATCCCTATGAGTACTGCATTAAACGAAACCATCTACGTCATTCAACACCTTGCATTTGAAGATTTGGGTTCATTGGAAGATGTATTTTACCAACTGGGTTATCGGGTGAGATACTTCGAAGCTGGTGTCGATGACCTGAGTAAAGCTATGCAACATACAGGGCTTACCATCATTTTGGGCGGCCCGATCGGAGTTTATGAAACTAATGACTACCCTTTCCTACAAAAAGAAATAGACTTACTTAAAGTACGTTTAGAGAGTAATTTACCGACTTTAGGCATTTGCTTAGGTGCTCAGCTTATTGCGTATGCATTGGGAGCGAAAGTCTATGCAGGTCATAGCAAAGAAATCGGTTGGAGTTCCCTAGCGCTTGAAGCCATTACTAACAATATATTAGCGCCATTAGATCAAGTGCCTGTACTGCATTGGCATGGTGATACCTTTGATTTACCTGCAAATGCACAGTTACTCGCCAGCTCGGCAATTTACCCGAATCAAGCGTTTAGCTATGGGCCCAATATTTTAGCCCTACAGTTTCATATTGAAGCAGAAGCACAGGCCATGGAAAAATGGCTGATTGGGCATACATGTGAATTACATAAAGCACAAATTAACATCTCAAATTTACGCATGCAAAGCCAACAACATGCACCTCATTTAGAACGTGTTGCTCCCCTTATTTTGCAACAATTTTTACAACGACTCAATTATAAATAGGCTATCAGCTTAATTTTGAAAGGCTTATAAATTTATACTTTATAAGCCTTTCGAACTGAGTTTTGGATGGCAATTTCTATTTCAATAATAATCTTTACCGCAACTTCATATAAACCAAAGCAACATACATTTTTGATTTGGGCGATCACCAACATAGATCAACCTTAAAAAACTGCATTAAAAATGCAACTTTATGTCAAAATTTATTACCAACATTTGTTTAGCATTTCTGCAGTAAATTTTGAGACTACACTTGCCCATTGGTTGACAATAGAAGTGCAAATTCCTTTATAGGGTAACGAATTAATACATTGAATATTTAAAGGAAGCCTCCCCCCATTTAACTGTGCAACAAGATCCTCTCCCGGGCCACCCCAAGTTTGCGAGGATGCTCTTGCCGCATCTGAGGCCACTTTATCATGTTCAATTGCTTGCTTTTTTAAAAGCTCTATCGCTTGTTTCTTATCGCTTATTTGAGCTTTTACTTCTCGTATTAAATTTTCAACATTCTTATTTAAAATATCCGTGCGAAGCCCTTGGAGATCTCGGTCTTGATAGTTTTTTATAATAGACGCAAGTTGGCTATAATCTCCACTGCAACTGGTATTGTTTACCATTTGCTGAGTAAATCCAATGTTATTAAGCCGGCTTGCCTTTCCTGAATACCCAGAGTTATTTGACATATTACTTATAGTTTTATCCATAAGCTGCTTACTATACTCACTATAATTAGAACTAGCTTTATCAAACTGTGTTCGTGCTTCCTTATTCGCCTTAGTTAAACGTACATCCCCAACTTTCTGCGCCTGATTAAGCAAAGCATCAACATCATCATCAGAAGTAGAAGCAAAAGTCTGTTGACCCAAATGAATTATCATCATAAGTGCCAAAGTAGACCTAGAAATTACTCTAAGCCCTTTGTACTTTAAATCTCTAAATTTAAAAAACATATTGTTTACTTCTGAAAAACAGCGGTATGTTCAGCGCTTGCAGTTTGAATAATAATAGTAATCGGGTCACTTGTTTTTACTTTTTCAAAAAACACCAAACCATCTACCACTTGTTTTGGCTTTAATGTGGTTGAACTCAATACAGAAGAGGTCACTTGTTGAGTTAATGCATCCATAGTCCCTGCTGTATATTTTGTTGACTGATCATAGTTATTAAAAGTCAAATGAATGTTATCCGCCATTTGTTGTTGCGTAGACTGAGCTAATGACGCATCTCCTGATAAAGCCCCCATTACCCCAACACTTACAGCGAGTACCCCCATTGCACCAGCGATGATTGCATCATTACGGTCTTTCTTTTTCTGAATATCATAAAGAGAACTAACAGTTAATGCGTTAATAGGTTTTCCATTTTTAATAAGCCGTACTTGCTCAGGTCCAAACGTGAGGTTTTTCTTGCTCAAGTTTGCAACAGTTACCCGAACAGGCAATCCATATCTTGAAATTTCTCTATAATTATTTGATTTGGTATCCATTTTAGTAATACGGACAACATAGTCACCTTGCTTTGATTGGATTTGGCCATCTGATGTAAATGTTTGATTCATTCCTAACAGTGGTTTAGTAGGTGTGGCTGCACATCCAACTAACGTCATGCTCAGCATGCCTACCGCAAAAATTTGTGCACGCTTAAAAAGATTATTATTCACCATATTCATAATAACCACGTTCCTATTCATTAACTGCTTATTGGAGCGAGATTATAAAGAATAAAAGATAAATCGTGTTATAAAATAAATACATTAAAAAACATATACTAAAAACAACAGATCAATTATCAACCATATTTTTATTAATTTAAATATCACGAATTAATGTGATTTTATAATTAAATTAAATCATTTTACACAACCATAGCGATAAAAAAAGCCTACCAAGAATAAAAGTATTCTTGGTAAGCTTTTGTATTAAAATATATTATTTTCTAACTGATGCTTCAGTCGTAATATTTACCGTAATTTTGTCACCTACATTCGGTACATATGCACCGACACCAAATGCTGAACGATCAAAAGAAGTCGTTGCATTAAAACCAATCGTTTCCGCCTTAGTCATTGGGTGAACGGCTTGCTTGTTCAATACAGCATCCAATACCACTGGTTTAGTCACATTTTTAACTGTTAAATCACCCGTGATTTTGTATTTAGTTTTGCTGATCGCTTGAACTTTTGTACTTTTAAACGTGATATTTGGATATTTTTCAGCATCAAAGAAATCAGCTGTTTTTAAATGATCATCTAATGCTTTGACATTGGTATTTAAACTCGATAATGGAATCGTCACATTCACAGACGAATTTGCAGGTTTTGCATTATCGACATTGATTGTCCCTTGAATGTCACTAAAGTTTGCAGAAGGTGTTGAGAAACCAAAATGATTCCAAGTAAAAACTGTTGCTGTATGAGTAGGATCAATTTGATAGGCAACAGGTTTTGCCATAGAAATAGTTGTAACTGATGCTACCGCCAAACCGATTGTTAATGCTTTAAAGTTCATGTTTTTATCTCACTTTCGAATACCAATAAGTCTATAGATTTTTAGCCGTATTACAGCTTTAAAGATAAAACGTTTTGTTGCATGTTTAGAACGATAGTTTTGTAAAATCTGTAGCAGCATCTACAACCACTCTCAATTATTAAATTTCCCATATATTTCAAATAATTAATAATTTAATTGATCCATGAGTTATTTATCCTAAATTTAGGAAACATCAACCTATCAGAGTCGTAGGCTTTCTAAACAAATCCACTTAAGATTTTTAGACATCATAAAAATCTGAGTACCCAAAAATGACAGAACAATCGCTGGCTATTGAAAAAGCCTTAAATACTAAAACGCCCAAAGATGTCGTTTTGGCATTTCTTATGAATACTTCAAAAGAACTCGTCGAAAATGCAACTCAGCTGCTGGTTGCAGAAGACGCGGCATATGTTTCCTTAAACTTCAGCAACCCAGAACTTAAACAAATTGAGCCGTGGGCTGGGTCTGGCACAGGCAGAGACATTTATATTTATACCTTTGCCAACGTTGGGACCTACTGGAATATCGACGACTTTCAAATCACGGATATGATCGCTGAAAATGAAACCGTAGCTGTATTTGGTCAATTCACCTACACCTCAGTCTATGCAAAAAATACTTTCACCTCGCCTTTTTCAATTAAAGCCAAAGTTCAAAACGGTTTAATCAGCTTTTTCCAATTTATGGAAGATACCTACGCCTCAGCATCATCATTCCTCGTAAGTGGAGAATGGATCATTCAGCAAGATGCTGACTCAGCTAAAAACTTTAAAGTTTCAGCTTAAATAATTAGACCCAGCAGCTTTTCACGCAAGAGCTGCTGTTGATTTGGAATAGCCTTTTACATTGACTTAATGACAGCGGTATTGAATAAACCCTGTTTTTTTCGCGATTTGATCATACAGCTTTTGCGCAGTTTCATTGTCCTGATGCGTAAGCCAATACACACGGTCACACTGCCGCTTATCACAATATTCTTTCACTTTCGCGATCAGCGCCTTGCCAATACCCTGCCCGCGATATTCTTCAAGCGTATATAAATCTTGCAAATAGGCATAAGGCTGCAATGTCCAGCAGCTCTCATGTTCAATGACATGCACGATCCCAACCACTTGATGTTCAATTACGGCTGCAAAGCCATACATATGTTCGCACTCAGCAGCATGTAACCTTTGCCATGTTCGCTCGGTCACTGCATCCGCCACCTGACTTTTATAAAATTCTAAATACAGCTCCCAAAGCGGCTGCCATTGGTTTTTTGATATTTCTGTTAAATTTTTAATTTGTATTTGCACGTTCAATGTCTTTTTTAAATGATCACTGGATTTTTATAACTGAAATAAAGCTTCATGTGTTGAAAACACTTTATTTAATGCGCTCTTTTTTAAGAATAATGAGTCTTGAAAGGACGTTTTCTTATTTGTTTTATAAACTTATCTTTTTTATAAATACGATAGGCAAATAAAAAGCCCGAACAATCGGACTTTTTAACCATTTAGCTTATAGCTTCTCAACCAAAATGCGGTCAACCTGCTTCAAGCCTGTATGCTTTTCATGGTTCTTACGGCGAATCTTAATCACTTTGTCTTCTTGCAAATCTTGCAGCATCAATTCTACTGCAACCATGGCTTCAAGCTCTAAGTCCGTGCCTATCCATTTCTGTTCACCAGCATCCATCAGTACAATTTCATCATTTATCTGATCGTAAAGGCTCATCGTTTCCTCACTTGGGGCAACATTGCACCCGTGGCTGAATACTGCATGAATGAATTAATTTTAAACCAATGCTTTAATTCATTCGTTACAAATCGTTATTTCACAATTAAAAATAAATTTAATCTCTGCAATAAAAAACGCCCCTTCTCTGGGGCGTCTTTTTTACGGTTAATCTTTACAGATTAAGCGGTAATTTCTTTCACTGCAGCAACAACAGCATCAGCTGTGATACCGAAGTGTTTGTACAAGTCTTTTGCTGGAGCAGATTCACCGTAAGTCGTCATACCGATTACACGGCCGTCAAGACCTACAAATTTCCACCAGTAATCCACATGCGCAGCTTCAACCGCAACACGAGCGCGGATCGCAGCTGGAAGAACCGCTTCACGGTAAGCAGCGTCTTGTTTTACGAATTCTTCAGCACATGGCATAGAAACCACACGTACGCCTTCTAACTGTGCGTAAGCATCCATTGCCAATGAAACTTCTGAACCTGTTGCAATGATGATTGCTTTCAACTCACCTTTTTCTTTTGCAAGTACATAACCGCCTTTCGCTACGTCAGCAATTTGATCTGCTGTACGAGTTTGGAATGGCAAGTTTTGACGAGAGAAGATTAACGCTGTAGGGCCTTCGCTACGTAACAATGCAGATTTCCAAGAAATAGACGCTTCAACAGTGTCACATGGACGCCAAGTGTTTAGATTTGGTGTACCACGTAAAGATGCAATTTGCTCTACAGGTTGGTGTGTAGGACCATCTTCACCTAGACCAATTGAGTCATGTGTATACACATGAATCACACGCTGTTTCATCAATGCAGACATGCGTACTGCATTACGTGCATATTCCATGAACATCAGGAATGTTGCTACATAAGGAACGAAACCGCCATGCAGCGCTACACCGTTCGCAATTGCAGTCATACCGAATTCACGTACACCGTAATGAACGTAGTTACCCGCTGGGTTAGATTCAACGCCTTCTGCGCCTTTCCATAAAGTCAGGTTAGAACCTGCAAGGTCAGCAGAACCACCTAGAATTTCTGGAAGCTGTGGTGCAAATGCTTGAATGGCATTTTGGCTAGCTTTACGAGTTGCAATGGTTTCAGCTTTTGCATTTACTTCTGCAATATAAGCATCCGCTTTTACAGCGAAGTCAGCAGGTAATTCACCAGAAAGACGACGTTTGAGTTCAGCCGCTTCTGTTGGATATTTAGCAGCATAAGCAGCAAATGTGTCGTTCCAAGCAGATTCAGAAGTAGTACCTTTCGCTTTTGCATCCCAAGCTGCATATACATCAGCAGGAATTTCGAATGGACCTTCTGTCCAGCCCAAAGCTTCACGAGTTAAAGCGATTTCATCATTACCAAGCGGCGCACCGTGGCAATCTTCTTTACCTTGTTTGTTTGGAGAACCTAAACCAATAATGGTTTTACAGATAATTAAAGTTGGTTTAGCTGTTTCAGCTTTCGCTTCAACAGTTGCTGCGCGGATTGCGTCTGCATCATGACCGTCAACTTTAAGCACTTGCCAGCCGTATGCCAAGAAACGCTGTTCTGTGTCGTCAGAGAACCAGCCTTCTACTTCACCATCAATTGAGATGCCGTTGTCATCGTAGTAAACAACCAATTTACCTAGACCCAAAGTACCTGCCAATGAACAAGCTTCGTGAGAAACACCTTCCATTAAACAACCGTCACCCAAGAAGCAGTATGTGTTGTGATCTACAACTGTGATGTCTTCTTTGTTGAATTGAGCCGCTAAAGTTTTTTCAGCAAGTGCAAAACCTACAGCGTTTGCAATACCTTGACCCAATGGACCAGTCGTTGTTTCAATACCCGGTGCATAGCCCAATTCTGGGTGACCTGGAGTTTTAGAATGCAATTGACGGAAAGATTTTAAATCTTCAATAGACAGGTCATAACCTGTTAAGTGCAATAACGCATATTGCAACATAGAGCCATGGCCGTTTGACAATACGAAACGGTCACGGTTTGCCCATTGTGGGTTTGCAGGGTTGTGGTTGAGGAATTCACGCCACACCACATCAGCAATATCTGCCATCCCCATTGGAGCACCTGGATGTCCTGAATTTGCTTTTTGCACAGCATCCATTGCCAATACACGAATTGCGTTTGCAATACGACGTTCGTTAAGCGGGGTTGTCATAGGTCAGAGTCCAAACAAATGGTTTAAAAGAGTAAGATGAATAAGAATTCAAAGATGCGTATATTGTCTTAAAAAAAGCGGAATGGGTAAAGCCTCAGGGGCAAATTTTCGCTAATTATTCCTGCACCACCTGTATTTTGGGCGCTTATTGCTCAATTTCAAGCCTATGCATGTCGTTTATTTTGTATACAGTGACGCTTTTATATGGCGAATCAATGACAGCGCAATGCATATTTAGAGTTTAGTGGCGAAAGCAAACGCTTCGTAATTGATAAAAGTCCAATACATCGAATGGAAATCGTGAATAAAAATAGCGGCCAAAGCTTGTCCAGATAAATGACCATTTGAAATATGAAATACTTTCAATAATTAAACCCACTAAGGTTTGGGTAACTCAAACGTCGTAATCATCCCTGTAAAATCAGCACTTATCCAATATACTCACGGTTTCACATTCAATACTTTAGATCCCACGACATGTAGCAGGTAAATTTCGCTGCGAAATATCATCCGATTGACAATTCCAAGCACCATTTAAACCATCTGGAATACTAAAATAGATCTGCTTTGAGCGAAGAGCAAAATTGACATCTGTTGATTTAAACGTAAAAACCACTGAACACGTTCCTGCCACATCAGTAATTTCACTACTCGCAATATACTTGGTACTGATACTTTCATTTAGCGCTGTATTCAAATCTACACAGCTTTGTTCCGCTGAATAATTTTCAATCAGTTTTAATTTATAGGGTGAAATCATTGTTAATACTTCAGCCACTTGCGCCCGAGCAACATAGCCATTGTAAGATACAGTAGCAATTGCAGCCAAAATGCCGATAATTGCCACTACCATCATAATTTCAATGAGTGTAAAACCAGACTGTTTCATTACGTTTCCCCCATTCAACGTAATGACAAATAGGCAATTTGCATACCAAGTCTCAAAAGCCCGCATTTATTGTGTTTTATTTTCAAATTAAACGATTAATTGTCATGAACAGTCATATTCTGACAGTTCATGACATTCATCATTGATAAATCACAGGATACTGATTTGATTTTTTCTTATAATTGATTCACTTAAAAAAACAATTTAGGCAATTGAACGCCTAATCACATTGTTGCTTGTGCCAAAGCCCAATATCTCTGTTTTATCTCATCATACAAAATTAAAATGAGAAATCCATAGCTCATATCAATTTTTTAGATGCCTATATCAATTAAAAAGTCATTGAAATGAATTAATTTCATCCAATTTGGTCATGTTAAGCTAGTCCTAAACGCTTTCTCGATGTAACATATTGCGTCTTTAAATTTAACTGTGATAGGACTTATGCGCGAGTACGCTGTATTTACCTCGGAATCTGTAAGCGAAGGCCATCCGGATAAAATGGCTGACCAAATCAGTGATGCTATTTTGGATGCAATCTTAAAAGAAGACCCATATGCACGGGTTGCTTGTGAAACGCTTGTAAAAACGGGTGCGGTTGTACTTGCCGGTGAAATCACAACAACTGCAAATGTTGACTTTGAAGCGATTGTTCGTAATACCGTAAATGGTATCGGATACCATCATTCAGATCTTGGCTTTGATGGTTCAACTTGTGCCGTGATCAACATGATCGGTAAACAATCACCTGAAATTGCTCAGGGTGTTGACCGTCAAAAACCAGAAGATCAAGGTGCGGGCGACCAAGGCTTAATGTTTGGTTATGCAAGCCGTGAAACTGATGTGCTTATGCCAGCACCGATTTCATATGCGCATCGCTTAATGGAAAAACAAGCTGAACTACGTAAACAAGGCAAACTTGCTTGGTTACGTCCCGATGCAAAAAGCCAAGTAACATTTGCTTATGAAAACGGCATGCCAGTTCGCTTAGACGCAGTTGTACTTTCAACTCAGCACGATCCCAAAATTACTCAAGCTCAATTGAAAGAAGCGGTAATTGAAGAAATCGTGAAAAAAGTGATTCCTGCTGAAATGTTCCATGCAGACACTAAATTCCACATCAACCCAACAGGTATGTTCGTCATTGGCGGCCCTGTAGGCGACTGTGGTTTAACAGGCCGTAAAATCATTGTAGATACTTACGGTGGTATGGCTCGTCACGGTGGTGGTGCGTTCTCTGGTAAAGATCCATCAAAAGTGGACCGTTCTGCTGCTTATGCAGGCCGTTATGTTGCTAAAAACATTGTGGCTGCCGGCCTAGCTGACAAATGTGAAATTCAAGTGTCATATGCGATTGGTGTTGCAGAACCAACATCTATCTCGATCAACACATTCAATACTGCAAAAGTATCTGAAGATTTGATTATTGCACTTGTACGTGAACACTTTGACTTACGTCCATACGGTATTACTCGTATGTTGAACTTAATCCAACCGATGTACCAACAAACTGCTGCGTATGGTCACTTTGGTCGTGAAGGTTCTGATACCGCATTTACATGGGAAAAAACTGACAAAGTGGAAGCGCTTAAAGCATCTGCTGGTCTTTAATCTTAATAGATTAATTTCTCAAAAAAGCCTGCATTGATTGCAGGCTTTTTTATGCCCCATATGTCCATAACTAAAACATCTAGGATAAAAATAACTAGTGTAAAAAATATTGACTAAAATTTACGCCTAGCTTATTCATAAAACACCAAAATAATTTAAGAACAACATCATGCCCTTTCCATTAGACTTAAAATTTATTACTGCAACTGAAGAACAATTAGGATTTAAGTTTCCAGAAAAATATAAAGCCAAAATGCAAATTGAAAATGGTGGCGAATTCGGCATTAGCTTTTCTAGTGCGGATGAATTTGAAGATGGTGATGATATCGAAGCATGGTGGCTCTTCCCCTTCCAAGACACCAGCGATGTGAAAAGAATAAAACGTACAACGAATCATCTAGCCGCAGAACATCAATCCATAAGTAAAATTGAAGACTTCCCTGAAAACAGTATTGCAATTGCACATAACGGCGATGGCGATTATTTATTGATGCGTACGGTAGACGATACACAATTGGGGGAAGAAATATATTTATGGCGCCATGAAGACAGTGAATTTATCTATCTACTTGTGACTTCAATTGAAGAATTATTTAGTCAAAACCCTTAACGCTATAAGCATATATAAAGCCTTTTAAACTACAAAATATGCTGGATAAAATTACACTAAATCAACAATTTTTGATCGATTTTTGAATATTTTTTCAGCTAATATAAATTCAGCCCATGCTACGGGCATAACAAAAAAAGGAAAGATCAAAATGAATAAATTACTTGTTGCTTTAGGTTTGGCTGCAACTGTTGCACTTGTTGGCTGTAATAAAGACAAAGCGCCAGAAACAGGTGCAACAACTGGTGAACACCTAGAAAACGCTGCTGACCAAGCAGGCCATGACATTGCTGATGCAACTTCAGAAGCGGCAACTGCGACAGCTACTGCTGTAGATAATGCTGCAACTGCAACTGCGACAGCAGCTGACAATGCTGCAGAAAATGCTGAAGCTGCTGCACACAATGCAAAAGAAGCAGCTAAAGACGCGACTGCTGCAACTGCAGGTGCTGTTGAGCAAGGTGCAGCAAACGTGAAAGAAAAAGCTCAACAATAAGCATTCTTAAAAAAAAGCACCTTCGGGTGCTTTTTTTATATCTGTATTTTATTCAACTTACTGTTTCAATCTATTTTTAACTTGAAATTTAACTGATGTCAGGTCAATCTTATGAGGTCATATAAATAACAAATTTAGAGAAAAGAATGTCTTATTCACATCATACCGAAAAACATTTTATGGAACGTACAGGTTGGCTACGTGCATCTGTACTCGGTGCAAATGATGGCATTATCTCCGTCACTAGTTTAATTATGGGCATGGCTGCAAGTGGTGCTTCTAGCCATACCTTACTCATTACATGCATTGCAGGACTCATCTCTGGTGCAACCTCTATGGCGGCGGGCGAATATATCTCTGTGAAATCTCAAGAAGACGTCGAAAAAGCAGATCTTCACATGGAGCATAAAGAATTACAACGTAACCCAGATATGGAGCTTAAAGAGCTGACTCAAATTTATGTAAATCGTGGGTTAGAGCCGAACCTAGCACATGAAGTTGCAGTCCAATTAACTGCCCATGATGCACTAGAGGCCCATGCACGAGATGAAATTGGAATCCATGACAATACCGCAGCAAAACCCGTTCAAGCAGCACTCTCATCGGCTTTAGCATTTTCAATTGGTGCGCTATTTCCGATGGTTGCGATCTTGATCAGTGCTGACATGCATATTGAAAAAACTGTTATGGCCGTTGGCGTAATTTCCCTAGCACTCCTCGGTGCCTTGGCCAGTTATGCAGCTGGCACTTCTATGTTGAAAGGCAGTCTACGTGTTGCGCTTTGGGGCATTGCAGCCATGCTTTTTTCTAGTTGGATTGGTTCTTTATTTAATGTAAATCCAGTTTAATGCCCACTTCATCAGTTTTTTAAATATATTAAATCAATTATACACAGCAATGATTGTGTGATTTTTCAACAATATTCATTTTTACAATATATAAAAACCGTAAAATAGAGATACATTTTTTAAGCTTTTTTCTCCATGTCTGTTATTGCTACGCCAGCCAATCGATCCAATGTATCGATTTGGGTGGCTTTTGTTTTATTAATTTTAGGCACCCTTGGTGCTTATCTGGTTGTAGGCGTTAACCAAGCATTGCTATTTTTAATTGGCGGTGCTTTGGGTATGACCCTTTATCACGCATCTTTTGGTTTTACCTCAAGTTGGCGTGTCTTTATTAAAGAGCGTCGTGGTCGTGGCTTGCGTGCACAAATGATCATGTTGGCTTTGGCTGTACTGCTCTTCTTCCCTGCTTTAGGTGCGGGTGAATTATTTGGCAACCCAGTCAAAGGTAACGTTAATCCTGTTTCAATGTCCGTGATGATCGGTGCCTTTATTTTTGGTATTGGTATGCAAGTCGGCGGAGGCTGTGCATCAGGTACACTGTACACTGTGGGCGCTGGTAGCGCACGTATGATTGTAACGTTGATCTTTTTCTGTACAGGTTCACTGATTGCAACTTCACATATTCAATGGTGGTTTGACCTTCCCCACTTTGAGCCGATTTCTTTAGTCAAAAGCTTTGGTGTAGTTCCTGCACTGGCATTAAACTTTGTAGTTTTTGCAATCATTGCAGCAGCAACAGTTTACTTTGAAAAGAAACGCCATGGTCAGCTTGAAGTTGAGCCGCAAGCTAACCAACACGGCTGGAAACGCTTTCTACGTGGTCCATGGCCATTGGTTTGGGGCGGAATTATCCTGACTTTACTAAACTTTGCCACACTCGCACTTGCAGGCCGTCCTTGGGGCGTGACCTCTGCCTTAGCCGTTTGGGCAGCAAAATCAGCAAGTATCATGGGGATCGATGTTGCATCTTGGGCATATTGGCAGCAATCTGCGAATGCCAAAGCACTGACCGAATCATTATGGTTTGATATCACGTCGATGATGAATTTCGGCATCATGCTCGGTGCATTACTCGCAGCGAGCCTAGCAGGCAAATTTGCACCGAACTTTAATATCCCAAAACGCTCACTGCTAGCGGCGGTTATCGGTGGTTTGATGTTAGGTTATGGCGCACGTTTAGCATACGGCTGTAACATTGGAGCGTATTTCAGCGGTATTGCTTCAGGTAGTTTGCATGGCTGGTTATGGTTAGTATTTGCCTTCATTGGGAACGGTATCGGCGTCAAATTACGCCCAATCTTCTTCCCTGGCGAACGTCCACAACCTGAAAAATTAACAGGCTGCTAATTTCTGTAAATAAAAAGCCCCTCAAATGAGCTTTTTTTAATCTGCTAGTGCAGCTTTTAGATTACAACCATATTGCATGGTTTCTTGTGCATGCTTGTATGTGGTATAGCGGTTGATAATAAAATCATAAAATTGGTCTGTATTCGCAAATACCTGACTCAAATCTTCGTTTGCGGCATTTGGCAGTTTAACGTCTTTCACCAAGGCTAAGTTCACATGTCCGAGATGATACATTTCAGAAAAATAATGATTCATTACTTCGCAATAGGCAATTTTGGAGCTTTTTAAAGCGGTATTGGCAACAAAATGCTGATTTAAAGTTTTTAAGTTCTGAACATCTAAAGCGGATTGATCTGAAAAAGCCATACTTTCTACTTTTTTTAGTTGGCTAAAATCAGCTGCTAGAGTCTGATTTAATTGTTCAAAGCGTTGTTGTAATCCCGCTGTATCGGCAACTTGATAACTTTGCGGATTGAATGTTTTCTTTTCTTGTTCATTTGCAGAACACGCCGTGAGCGTCATTGCCGTCAGAACGGTTGTAACAAGAAATAATTTCATCAAAGTCTCACTTAAACAATCAAAAGCTCGATCATTATGCCCGAAAACAACTAGATGATTCGCACCTAAATCGCTTTTTCATTCAGATAACGCCAATAACGACGTGGCACATACTGCACATGTAATTTCATATTACGTCGGGCTTCAATATTGACACTTCTAAAATAATCTTTCCAAAGCTGATCATATAAAACTTCCTCATCATCCAGTTCGATATTAAAGGATTGACTATGGCCTGATTGTATTTGCCTATCTATGGTTGTGGCATCCATATCCACTTGATGCACCAGTTTTAAATCATAATAAATGCCATAATTGCGTTTTTCATCGTAAATCAGCCAACGTTGATCTTGATAGCGTGATTTAAAATGCCGTTCGATCAAAGGCAATACATTAAAGTCAGGTGAGACTAAACTGATAAACAAGCCATCCTGACATTTTTTAAAGCGCACAAAAGCTTCCATTCGGTGCTTTTCACGCCCCACTTGCTTCGCCCATTGGCTCATCCCTAATACATCAGCATGACCATAGTTTTTAGACACATCACGCTGTTGCTGGAACACATAAATCGCAAAATTAAAACAATGTTGAAAAGCCTGCTGCTGCTCGGATAAAAACGCATAATAAAACTGCTTCAAAGCACTTTCAGATGCTTTAAGCTTTAATCCTTGCCATACCCGCTGTGCTTGTTCATCGTGACTAGCCACATCAATGACTTCGGCGAAAAGACCCGCCTGTACTTGCCCATCCGTACAAATCTGTACATCAAATTGCTTAAATTGAAAGGCCCGAAAAATACAGCTTAGCAATCCTGTCATCGTGCCATCAAAGACATAAATACTCACGACTGTATCCTAAAATCCTAAGTTCAATTGTGGAGAAACTTGCTGCGTATATTTCGACTGACCACTTTGCAAGATCTGCTGACGTATTTGATGTGGCTGTTGATCTCGAATAAATTTGGGAGAATCTTCACAACGTATAAAATGTTGTGCTCTATTGTAGGAAATACCCATACGTTTTAATTGGTCGATATGGATTTTCCCAAATCGTCGTGCTTGAACAATTTTTTGAGCAGAACGCACACCAATACCCGGCACTCGCAAGATCATCTGATATTCTGCACGATTGATATCCACGGGAAATTGCTCTGGATGACGCAGTGCCCACGCTAATTTTGGGTCAATATCCAGCTCTAAATTTGGATGCTCTTCATCGACCAACTCTGTCGCTTCAAATCCATAAAAACGCATTAACCAGTCACTTTGATACAGCCGATTTTCTCGTAATAAAGGAGGTGCTGATCCCACAGCTGGCAGCGCACGCTCCTCTTCGTTAACTGGAATATAACCCGAATAATACACACGCTTGAGCTTAAACTCTTTGTAATGACGGTCTGCCATCAGTATTACATCACGGTCAGACTCTTGATGTGCGCCCACCACCATTTGCGTCGTTTGTCCTGCGGGTACAAATTTAGGGACTGTACGTATTATTTTTCGTTCATCTTTGAATTGAATCAAACGATCTCGCACAATACCTAAGTCTTTTTGGACTTCGACATGACTTTTTTCAGGTGCAAATTTTTTTAAACCATCTTCTGTCGGCATTTCTAAATTAATGCTCATACGGTCAACATATAAACCTGCTTCGGTAATGATTTCCTGAGATGCCCCCGGAATGGTCTTCAGATGAATATAACCATTAAAATTTTCTTCTAAACGCAGTTTTTTTACCACCTGCAACATACGTTCCATGGTGTGATCCGCCGATTTAAAAATCCCCGAACTTAAAAATAGCCCCTCAATATAGTTCCGACGATAAAAATTCATAGTCAAATCGACCACTTCCTGTACCGTAAATGCTGCGCGCTTTACGTCGTTACTTCGACGGGACACACAATATGCGCAGTCAAAAATACAGACATTGGAAAATAGAATTTTTAATAACGAAACGCAGCGACCATCTTCGGTATAGCTATGGCAAATACCGTTTCCAGTATTACCCAGACCTTTGTCTTTATTTTGGCGCTTACTACCACTCGAAGAACATGAGACATCATATTTGGCAGCATCGGCTAAAATTTGCAGTTTTTCACGGATACGTTCAGACATGGGAGAATTATAAAATTTAAAATGATCAGCGCATTATTTTAAAATGATCAAGTTCAAAAGTTAGGTCATACATCATCAATACGACATGAGGTGTCGCTTAATTTCAAGTACAACTTTCGTGTAAGCATAAGACCATTTTGATATGAAATAACGAATATTATTTGCTTAATTTCACTCGCTTGGGCAAAGTATTTAGAGTGATTGGAGTATGCACATGACTTTATTAGAAAAACTTGGCATCAAACACCCTATATTTCTTGCCCCAATGGCAGGTGTTTCTACACCTGAACTTGCTGCAGAAGTGTCAAATCAAGGTGGACTTGGTTCACTGGGTTTAGGTGCAAGCAGTGTTGAGAATGCACGTCAACAAATATTACAAACTCAAGAACTCACTGAACAACCTTTTCAGGTCAATTTTTTTTGTCATGACACAGTAGAACTCGATGAACAAGTTGCTGCCAAATGGATCATGCAATTTAAATCACGCTTTGCTCAATATAATGCAGAAGCTCCTGAAGCACTGAACTGTATTTATCCAAGCTTTAAAGACAATGACCATTTTCTAAACCTCTTACTGGAAACGCGCCCTAAAGCGGTGAGTTTTCATTTTGGCATTCCGCACCCACATCAAATTCAGGCCTTAAAACAAGCGGGTATTTTGACTCTAGTTTCTGCAACCAACTTAGCAGAAGCTAAACTGATCGAAGCTGCAGGCATTGATATCGTGATTGCTCAAGGTATTGAAGCTGGTGGTCACCGTGGCATTTTCAATGAAAACTTTGATAGTAGCGTTAAGACACGTGACTTGGTTCAGCTCTTGAAACGCCATATTCAATGCCCCGTTGTTGCTGCTGGCGGCATTATGAATGGACATCAGGCCTATCAAATTATGGAGTTGGGTGCAGATGCTGTTCAATTGGGCACTGCTTTTGTGCAATGCAAAACATCAAATGCAAATGAAGCTTATCGCAAAGCATTATTTGATGCGCCCATCACGCAGATTACATCAAGTATTTCAGGTCGTCCTGCGCGTGGCATTATCAATAACTGGCACACCGATATTGACACACCGACACGCCCGACAGTTCCGGCTTACCCATATAGCTATGATTTAGGCAAACAATTACATGCAGCAGCAAGTAAACATGGGGTACATGAATATGGTGCTTTTTGGGCGGGAACCAATGTCTCTCAAATACGTGAATTGGAAGCACCCGACTTGATCAATCAATTGGTTTTAGAAATGCGCTTTAACTAAGACCTCGATCAACGCGTCATTTAAACATGAATGCCTACAAAAAAGCCCTCAACATTGAGGGCTTTTTATTAGATCCTTATTTCAAATCAATCTAACTAACTTAAAGCAGCCTACTTTGTATCGAATTGCACAGATCCATTTCGTTTGACTTTAAATTATTTGGTTTCAAGCAAATTGACCTGATCAACTTGAACATCACTCATGATCTGACCATGATCGAGTAAGTGATTAAAATAGTTCTCGACGACTTTATATTGATCTGCTGTAGATTCAACTTTATACATATTTTGGCGGAACTCATTACTAGAGCGTAAACCTTTGGTATACCAAGCAATATGTTTACGTGAAATTCGACAACCTGAATATTCACCATAAAAACCATATAACTCAGATAAATGTCCAAGCAATACGTCACGAACTTCCATAATACTTGGCGCAGCCATATGTTCACCTGTCGTCAGGTAATGTCCAATTTCACGGAATATCCATGGGCGACCTTGAGCTGCGCGACCAATCATGACTGCATCAGCACCGGTATAATCCAGTACATATTTGGCTTTTTCAGGTGTATCAATATCACCATTGGCAATCACAGGAATATTGATCAACGATTTCACATCTTTAATTAAGCTATAACGCGCCGTATTCAGATACATATCTTCACGTGTACGACCATGAAGTGCCAATGCAGCAATGCCAGCTTCTTCGGCACGTTTCGCAACGCGCATAATGTTTTCATGACCATTTAGATAGCCCAAGCGGGTTTTTAAAGTCACGGGTACATCAACTGCATCAACCACAGCATCTAAAATGCGAGCCACTAAGTCTTCATCTTTAAGTAGTGCAGAACCTGCCAACTTATTACAGACTTTCTTCGCCGGACATCCCATATTAATGTCGACAATTTGCGCACCATTTGCCACTTGATAGCGAGCGGCTTCAGCCAGTTCAGCTGGATCTGACCCTGCAATTTGAGCAGAAATAGGCGCTATTTCACCATCAAAATTGGCACGATAAAGACTCTTTTTACTCATGCGTAACGTCTTATCTGCCGTCATCATTTCACTAACAGCATGACCTGCACCAAAGTATTTGCAAAGTGTACGAAATGGGCGATCTGTAACCCCTGCCATAGGTGCCACCCACAGTTTTCTCTCGATGGGACGATCGAATAATTCTTGAATGACATTGTTTTTACTCAAAATCTTTTAACCTCGTTTAACTTCGTTTAGTCGCTTCGTATTGACTTTTAATGCTCTTTAGTTGCAACCTATTTGCACCACGAAATTTCAATGTTGCAAATTTATAGGTACAGTCACTAAGCGACAAACAAAAGACGGTACAACTCGGTATAGAGCTCAAGTCCGCGTACAACTTCAAGGCTACCCAGAATTCAAGCAATCCAAAACATTTAGCTAAAAGTCTTTGGCTGATGAGTGGATTAAACGCGCAGAGGCAGAAATTGAATTGCACCCTGAAAAAATGTTGAACCCTGAGGTGCAACTTAAGCAAAAACACTCAGAGAATTCATATTTCAGTATTTGGATGAGGCGGACAGTTTTGCTAGGACAAAAACAGGAGCACTACAGCATATCGCTAGTTTAGATATTTCTGAAAAGAATATCTATTATTTAACGCGACAAGACTTTTCTGATTACGCCGCTTCTTATAAAAGTATTAATCTTTCTGAACACCAACATTATCTGCATCAAATTCTAATGACATTTTCTCATATAGCTTGCTTTCAGCTGCATCTAAGCGAGCTTTTGCGGCAGCTAATGGTTTCCGGTAATAAAGATAGCTTTTCATATCTTTATCACAGCTATCCAGTTTTTCCTCACAATCACTATCATTCCTTTTGGCTTCTCTAGACTCTCTGATTATTCTGTTGTAATTATTTTTGGCTTCGTACCATTTAAATTCAATTACATTATGAGCATTTGATGGTTCATCTTTAGCATAGCAGTTCACTGATGCTAGGAAGCAAATTGTTATTCCGTTAATAATTTTGGTTAGATAATGCACTTTTGATGCTCGTTAAATTGGATGTTATTGTAAATAGTAACGTAATCTAACCCACCTGCCATAGGTGCCACCCACAGTTTTCTCTCGATGGGACGATCGAACAATTCTTGAATGACAGGATGTTGACTCAATGTTTTAACCTCTAGCTATATTTAGCAAATGATGCCCGAACCGCATTCGAAATCTTCGAAGCCACATTCAACAATGCTAAATTCAAATCTATGTTCGCAAAATCTGTTGAGCGTAAAAACGTTTCAAGGCAATGATTATGCAATTGAATGATGACAATGAATATCAACATTGCTCAACGATTGAATTGAGGAATTTGAAGCTTCGGAATTGGACGGCAAATTTGCAATGCGATAGTTTAGTAATTCCAAACAAAAATTTCTACGCTTTTGCTTAAGAGTCGTTAAAACTTACTCATCATCCATATAGCTTACGCACTATCAATTCAACATCAGACTTTCTGCGTATCTGCCTGCACAGGTGTTACTATAGAGGGTAATGCTAAAATCATTGAAAACTTAAACTCTATAAATTCACATCAGTGAGTTGAACTTTATGAAAAAATTGAAAATTTTCTCTTTTATATTTTTTGCTACTTTTCTGACTGCCTGCCAACAACCGAATGACGAGGTGGCTGCAGCTGAAAGCCAAAACGCTGATTTAACAACGGAACAAGCGACTCAACAATTTGAGCAGTCAGATGCGCAAATCAGTCAATACCTTGATGTTTTAGATGCTCCAAGTACATCGATCAAGGAAAAAACCCAAGTCTTATGTCATGACTACCCTCATGAATATAAAACTAACTACATGCCTGCCATGCTCAAACTCGCAGCCCAAGACTATACTCAAGATAAAATGTTGAATGATTTGAAGATTGCACAGGACTATTACAAAGAAAAACTCAAAATTGAATGCCCTGCTGAATAATCTCCCTTTCATCATGGCGTCATATTTCAGCGATAAATTGTTATTAAGCGAAAAGTGTGTAAGTTTCGCTGTAATAACAATGTAAAATACACTTCCCGATTTATTCGGGTTTTTCTTTTTAAAGCCTTTCAAATATTAAACGACATTTGAATGACACATATTATTTTGTAATGGATTTCAAACTATTGATTTATTTTGATAAGTTTTTCGCAAATGTTCACAATCTAGACACATAACAACTCATTTTAATTACACTTTTATCATGATTAATACATTAAGTTGTTTTTTCCAAAAAAATAGACTGAAGATTGAATCATGAAAACTTTAAACAAAGTACTTTTCGCTACACTTATCTCTGCTGCTGCTGCAACTACATTTGCTGCTGAAGAACAAAAAGTTGAAGCTGCTGCATCTGAAGCTCAAACAACTGAAGTTGCTCAAGATGCAACTGAAGCGGCTCCTGCTTCTGAAGCTGTTGCAAAATAATTGAGCAAAAATTTAAAAGCCCACAGATTGTGGGTTTTTAAATTCACAGACATTTTAGATCTGTCGCAGCTTTCAATGAATTTGATTTCAATTATTTAAAATATAAACGTTGAATTTGACGTGCCCGCCGGTTTAAACCCAATACTTTTTTTCTTTGTAAAATGTCTTCTTCACTAAATCCCAAGTGCTGGATTAATTCAGACATAGCTAAATCTGCATGTTCGATCAACACGGCATCTTGTTCAGTTGACCAAATCACGTTTGATACCTTTAATTTGTGCTGGCGTTTTAAATTTCTCATTTGCACAGTATAAAATACTTTAGACACATCAACAAAAAGCCCACCCGATGTGAGCTTTTTGCACAGACTGAGTAGTGATCATCTATTGGATTGAAATATAGATTTACTGAACGATGATGTTAAAGATTTTCATCCTTCGTGATCATCACTGAGGTTAAAATTGGAACGGCAAAACAAGGTAGTAAGAGTAAGATCCAATATTCCACCATCGGTTTAGCCACAACAAAGTTAATAATGATTGCCCCCAATACCATAACTAACGCAATCAAACCCAAGAAACGACTGAAAAATTTAGCTGGCATAATAATTCCCTTAAAAAATTATGGATTTCAGCTAGTATATACCTTCATTTTTATAATCTGTTGAAAATGATATTGGAATATTCATCTATTTAGCTCAAAAAGCATTCTTTTTCCAATCATCCTGACAGAACTGCTTGTTTTTACACGCGTAGATCTCCATAAATAGATTGACAGTCCCCTATGAGGCATATACATATTTATTCATTACTTATGTATTTTGCATAGTATACTGCTCTTGCTTTGTCGCCCCCATATGGCTGAGTTTATTGGAAAATATGAACAAAACTTTTTCGACCACATTATGCTTTAAATCCCTTTCTGTACTGGCTTTATCCATTGGCTTGGCTGCCTGTGGTAATGGTTCATGGTGGAGCAAAGATGAACCCACTATGGAAGCGGAACAGATCAAAAAAGCCATTCCACCTCGCGTGAATGAACGTCTTTCATGGGCCAATGATATCTATGACATTAGTGATCAGCTCGGTATTCCGACCACGAAAGAAAATGTCTGTACGATTGTTGCTGTGGTCGATCAAGAGTCCAATTTTGTTGCTGACCCACATGTGCCGGGACTCGGTGAAAAAGCCGTTAAAGAAGTTCAAGATCGTCTTGAAGAAAAGTTTAAAGATAAATTGGGTGATGATATCGGTGGCACAGTCGCTGGCTATTTCCAAGATGTGTTAAAAAATCAGCCAAGTCCAGAAGATAACTATCTGAGCCAAATGCGCCGTGTTCAAACTGAACGTGAACTAGACGAGTTATATCGTGAAATTTTTGACTATATGTCTAAACATTATCACGTGAGTGCTTTGACGGGCGCAGCGAAACTGGTTGGACAAGATATTGGTGAAAAGCTCAACCCCATTACCACTTTGGGTTCCATGCAAGTTCATATAGGCTATGCCAAAGACCACAAACGCCAAGGTGGAAATATTGCTGCTCTACGTACTGACATGTATAGCCAATATGGCGGTTTGTATTACGGCATCCACCGTTTAATGATGTATCCAGCTGAATATGACAAACCGATTTATCGTTTTGCAGATTATAACTCGGGTCGTTATTCGAGTCGTAATGCGGCATTCCAAAGCATGTTGAATGACTTAACCCCTGCTGAGCTCGGCTTAGATGGTGACCTCTTACTTTATAATAAAGATGGTTCTCCACGTTCAGCAAAAAGCCAGTCTGAAACTGCGCTGATTGCCGTTTTTGCAGAAAACAATGTAATTGCAACTCCACGTCAAATTCGTTCAGATCTTAAAAAAGAAAAAGATCAGGACTTCGAAGATACTTTGACGTATAAAGCGGTCAAAAAGTTGTACCAAGAAAAGACTGGTAAAGAACCGTTTTATGCCATGATGCCTGAAGTCGTAATTTCTGGGCCGAAATTAAGCCGTGATTACAATACCAATTGGTTTGCCACACGAGTCGATGGACGTTATCAAACATGCATGCGCCGCATCAAAAACCTAAAACTCTAGCCTTATTCGATTTTGACGGAACCCTGTGTAATAAAGACAGTTTTACAGGGTTCATCTTCTATTCCCTGCCTAAACGACATATCGTGCGCCAAGGGATTAAAATTCTCCCTTGGATTCAAGGCTATTATCTCAAGCTATATCCTGCCCATGCAATGCGTCCTCGCCTATATGCCGCAATGTTTAGCCAAGCCAATCATGAGCAGGTTTTAAATCAAGCAGCACAATATGCTGAACATTTGATGGCGGAACTCAATCCTTCGCTATATGAACAATTACAGCAACACCAAAAACGCGGTCATGAAGTCGTATTGGTTTCTGCATCCGTCGATTTATATCTTAAACCTGTGGCCGAAAAGCTCGGGGTCAAACTGATTTGTACCGAAACAGCAGCCAATGACCAAATACTGACTGGTTTGTATCAAACCTTAGACTGTAGTGGTGAGCAAAAGAAAATTCGAGTTTTGGAGCAATTTAACCTTCAAGACTATGAGCAGGTATATGCCTATGGAAATAGCGATGAAGACCTCGCTATGTTTGAATTGGCCACCCACCATTTCATGAATGGACAGGATAAGTGCCTACCTGAACTTGACTAAAGTCGAGTGATTTAGTTTGGTTTATTAATCAAAGTTAACAATCACAAACTTAAATTTAAGTCGCTCTAATATATGATTAAATTTTGAAAATTCTGCTTTTATTTTGACTTTATAGTGTGCTATTTTTCTCATTAATTAGAAATAATGCGGTCAAATATTAAAAGCGGGAAAAGAATATGAATCAATTCAATCCACCGAAATATGTCAAAGGCCTCCATATTAAATTTGGCGAAAATCCATTTGTTCTCCTTGCTCAATTTGCCTTCTCAGCCACTCGCCAGATGTGGACGAAAGAAGAAATTGAATTGGTCATTCGTATGGCTAAAAAAGGAAATTATATGAATTTGATTAAGATCCTCAAATTACATATCAAAAAGTAAAATAGATATTTCCCCCAAAGTTAATATGAAAAAAGCCATGTAAATGCATGGCTTTTTTTTGATTCAGCAACTCAAGCCTAGCTTTTATTACTTTTTAAATGGAAACGCATATTTCACAATACGTTTGATAACACTGCCGTACTGTTTCACCAAGCTTGCGTTATTATAGTTCAAACCATATTTTTCACATACCGCCTGTACTTTTGGCGCCATTTTACGATAACGACGCGCAGGAACATCTGGGTATAAATGGTGTTCGATCTGATGGCTTAAATGCCCTGTCAAAATATGAAATGCTTCTGAACCGGTAAGGTTTGAAGAACCACGAATTTGACGCATGTACCAATGTCCACGGCTTTCATTTTCAAGTACTTTTTTCGGGAAAACTTCAACATCTTTGGTAAAGTGACCACAAAAAATAATACTAAACGTCCAAATATTACGAAGACCATTTGCCACTAGGTTCCCTGTAAGCACCGGTAATGCTGCAGGCCCTGCAATAAGCGGGAAGAACACATAGTCTTTAAATAATTGCTTGCCGATTTTGGCTTGCATTGGTTTCCATTCTTCTTTGGTTTGCTGTTTTGTTTTACGACCTTTGAAGTATTTACCCAATTCAAGGTTTTGAATGGCAACACCCCATTGGAACAATAAGCAAAATGGAATGCTATAAATCGGTTGTAATAGATAGCCCGGCTTCCAACGCTGTTCTGGGAACAAACGAACGAGACCATAACCAATATCATCATCCATACCTTTAATGTTGGTATAGGTATGATGTTTAAAATTGTGAGTTTGGCGCCAGTTATCTGCTGTCCCTACGATATCCCATTCGTAGGTCTGACCATTGAATTTAGGATCATTCATCCAGTCATATTGACCGTGCATGACATTATGACCCAATTCCATGTTTTCCATGATTTTGGCAAAACCTAAAAGACCTGTGCCCAAAATCCACGCTGGTGGGAACCAACCTGCAAACAATAAAGCACGACCCGCCATAGATGAATAACGAACTGTCGAATACACACGGCGAATGTATTTCGCGTCTTTTTCACCTAAGTCATCTAAAACTTCTTGCTTAATCGCATCAAGCTCACGCGCAAGTTCGTCTAATTGCGATTGGGTTAACTCACGGTTTTTGGGATTTTTAAAATATTCAATTTTTACAGGCATGTTCATATTTTTCTACCTTATAAATCAATAACAAGATCTGACTGTGCTGAGTTCACACAAATTTTGAGTAAATTACCCGGCTCTGTATTTTGGCTACCATTGACCATATTTTTAGTCGAACCTTCCACTTTATTGCAGGCACATTTATTACAAATGCCCATACGGCAACCGTGATTTAGTTTGATATTTTGCTGCTCAAGACTGGCTAAAATTGATTGGCCTTTTGGAATACTGACGGTTTTATTGGATTGTGTAAGTGTGACATTCACAAAGCCAATCTCATCCGTTGCAATTGGGCTCATGCTAAATGCTTCACTCATAAAGCATTGTGCATGATCAAATAACGCTTCGGCCTGAGTGACGAAACCCGATGGACCACATGCAAACACAGTACTGTGCTCAATGTCGTCAATTTGAGCAGCGTGAGCGGCATTTAATCGTGGATCAGCAACTTCTTCTTGGGTAAAGAAAATTTGAAATTTAAAGTTTGGATATTGATTTGCCAAAGCTTCGAAGCGTAATTTGAATGCGGCATCATCGTGATACTTAACCCAATACATTAACTGAATTGGTTGCTCCGCAATTTTCTTGGTTTTGCTCATCGTTTTCAACAAACTTAACATTGGCGTAATACCACTACCCGCAGCCAATAGTAGCAACGGCGCAGAATTTGACACCAAAGTCATATCACCAAAAGGCTGACCAAATTCTAAGATATCGCCCACTTGCGCTTGTTCTACGAGCCAAGTACTCACAATACCCGTATTCACTTTTTTTACACTTAGCAATACGTGTTGATCATCTAACTGAGTCAAACTATAAGTACGTTCGTAACGGATCCCATTTACACGAGCAAAGACAGGATGATGCTGACCAGCTTTACCCATTTTAAACAAACGGTTCACCTGTATAGTTAGGCTGACCATCTCATTTGCTGCATTTTCTTTTTGTACAATTTTGCCGAGTTCCTGATTACCAGACCATAACGGATTAAGTTTCTGCAACCAGAAATTTACCGCATTGACGTCTATAACACTGTCTTTGAGTGCGTTTAAAGGCTTTTTCGCTTTTTCGAGTACATGCATAATCAAATACAACTCATGGGAGGTTTTTAATTATTATACACATGTATATATATTTGTATATATGCTTGTGCATTTAATCGACATTTTCACAAAAGCTATTAGCAGACGCTATAATATGTTAATGTTTTTAATCTATTAAAAAATATGACTCAGTCTGCACAGACGAATATGGTTAACATGTACCAGGAAGATTTACATTCTGAAGCTGAAACTCCACTTACAGTTCGCACTGTAGGTCGTAAAGCAACGATTACCAAGGAAGAACTGTTTCAGGCAGCGCTTAATTTAATTGGTCCACAAAAAAGTATTTCATCACTGAGTTTGCGTGAAGTTGCACGTGAAGCTGGCATTGCTCCAAATAGTTTTTATCGTCACTTCAAAGATATTGATGAATTAGCCATTGAGTTGATTGATCGAGCTGGTGGTGTGTTACGTCAAATTTTGCATGAAGCACGCCTTCAGGCATCACGCCAAAGCAGTATTATTCGTAGTTCAGTTGAAGTATTTATTCAGCAGCTAGATGCCGATGAAGGCAACTTAAGCCTTTTACTTCGTGAAGGCTATACTGGTTCGCATTCCTATAAAAATGCAGTTGAGCGTCAACTTAACTATTTCCAACAAGAATTAAGAGAAGATTTAATCGTCCTAGAACGTTTAAATCAAAGCAAGTTGGCTCATCCTGACATCGTGGCACGTGGTATTACCCAATTGGTGTTTAACATGGGTGCAAAAGTCATTGATCTACCGACAGAACAACGCAAAGAAGTTGCCGAACAAACCATGATTATGATTCGTATGATCCTGGAAGGCGCTCGCCATTTAGATGAAGCACAGATTCGCTAAAAATTAACGGTCAAAAAAAGGAGACGTTCAGGTCTCCTTTTTTATGAGCAAAATTTATTTTTCTAATGCTGTAAGTACTGCATGACGTGTAGCGCTGTCTGTTTCGGCTGCTCAAGTGGAAACATGTGCCCACCATCAACCACACTATAATCTATACCATAGGTTTTCTTCATTCCGTCAGGCAAACCTTGTTTATAAAAATGGCTGTTATCTGCGGTGATAAGGTGTACAGGCATTTGAGGGGCTTTTCGTGGAGTACGCCACCACCATGCAGGCACTGTACGGAAGATTTGCGCTTCCACGGCTTTTGGAATGCTGAGGGTCACGCCACCGCGTTTTTCATCAGCGCGAACACCTTGTGCAAAATAATCCTCAAAACATTGCGGATCAAAACTTTTAAATAAACGATTATTCCGTAGTGCCGTATAGGCTTCATCCAAATTTGGCCAATGGTCATTACGCTTCAATGTAATTGCCGCCGGGGTAAGTTTATCGACAGCTTTGAGCTTTAATTTTTGCATACCTTCAAAAATGGCAGACTTAGGACCGATTACGAAAGGTGGATCCATAATAATCAGTTGTGAAAACAAATCTGGACGTTTATAAGCCGCCATAAGGGTGACTAAAGAGCCAAAAGAATGCCCAAGCCCAATCACTTTTTGTTTTGGAAATTGGTGCTCGATATCTGCTATGACTTGATCGACCAAATATCGCCAATCTTTGGTGATCGGATAGCGCTCATCCATACCAATAAGCGGAATCACCTTCACATCAAATTGCGGTGCAAAGTAGGATAAAAACTTTCGATAACTTGCAGCAGGAATACCATTGGCATGGGTAAAATGGATCGCGCTTTTCATCTAAAACTCATCCAATCAACTGATGATGCCACATCATAAAGAGATCAATACGATTTAAACAGGACTCAATGAGTTTATCTAGATGACCTCAAAGTCAGTTTGCAGATTATTTTTGTGAACCGACCATTGATTGATTCGGTAAGAAGGTTGCGCCACAAGTGGTTTTATCTCCAGCAACCACAACACCTCGCCCCTTTACCGTTGTACTTTGATCTGCCGCGATCGCAGCCACAGTCGAATTACATTTCGGGCAATAATGTTTCATGCCGTTTAAATGCACCGCAATACCATTAATCACAAATGAAGGTTCACATTCTGAAACCACACCACCGTGTGACGTTTTACTACCTAAGGTAATTAAGGATTTCATATTTTTATTTTCTTCTAACGAACTGCCGAAATTTGAAGCATTTTAACGGAACTGCCCTCAACTCGCTAGCATCGACGTATAAATTTAACCAAGCCAAAACTTTACTTAACTAAAGCATCAAAACACGACATTAAGACAGTTCGTGATCAATCATTTGAATATGATGCTATCTCTGTATGTCCGAATACATTTAATCATTTCACTTTCATAATTCAATCGACATCAATCACGACAGCTTATGTCGCGATGCCGATTCTTTTACTAATCAAAGCATGTATATTGGGTATCGCAATGAGCATGAAGCGTAGCACCCTATTTTACAATTTCAGTATTTAACTGAGCTTCGAATCAGAAAATGGCGCTTTTCTACGCCATGATTAACTTTAGAACGTTCATAGACTGAACACATTATCCAAAACCATTTTTAGAAAATTTTAGATTCGAAACGTAGCACCATTTCATTTTATAGCGCAGATAAATAAAGCATAACCATTCTATTTTCAGGAGGTTTTATGATTTTAATAAATGACTTTGATTTAACCCAACCGCAAAAAGTCATCGTGTTAGACCATACACTAGATGACTCAACCCTGTTAACTGAAGTACTCGCTTTGTGTAAGACCGCAGACCCAGAGCTCATCGTGGCGGAAAGCAAAGAGGCTGATTTAGTCTTACGTTTATTACCTGAAATACATGCTTATTGTGGTGCCATTGCCTTAAAACAGCCGCTATGTAATGACATCGACTTTGATTTACTTAGTGTTCATTATGTAACACGCAGCCAAGCAGACCGATGTACGATCCAAATTCAGTTAGCAAAAAATCATCCGGACTATACAAAGCTTGATGGCATATTTTATATGTTGGATGAAAATGAAGATTTTGATCAAGCTGTAGAATTGCTGAAGAATAGTTACTTTTTTTATGCCGATGTCGACAATTTAGATTAAAAATAAACAATACAAAACTTTGATTTAGCGTAAATCTGTCGTGATTAATTTTACAGTTATAATTTTAGCCATAAAAAAAAGCACCCTAAGGTGCTTTTTGAAGATTCTTAACTTATGGCTTAACCACTACCATAATTTGAATCGCTTCTGGTGTAACCGCTAGACCATCAAGCAGTGTTAAACCTTCTTTTTGCAGTTTTTGTAAACGTGCAATTTCGTCTTCACGAATACTTGGGTTGAACTGCTTCAAATAAGTTAAACGGTCAATTTCATATTGCCATTTGCTACCGTAGATTTCTTTGGCTTGTTGTTTAAAGCCCGGTAATGCACCACGAGCAATTTCAAGCGCTTGCGTATAACGCTGTTCAATGACATCACGACGCGCCTTAACCACTTGGCGGCAACTGTTGCCATCAAGATGATGTAAATAAGGACGTAAAATTTCAGGTGCAATTTTTTGCGATAAATCCTGACCTTTTTCGCTCAGTAATACACGAACCAACTGTTGTGGCAAACTTGACGGCAAATTCAATGCTTTCGGTGCAACGACATCGACTTTAAACCACACTTCCATTAACACAGAACCTTGCGGTAAAGCGGCCGATTTCAATACAGCAACGTTGGTACTACCAAAGCCTTGCGTATTAATCATTTCCATCACACTTTCAGTGAATGGATGCTCAAGTGTTAAATATTGAGCATCTTCACGGATCTGTGCTTGGTCACGATAGAACGTCGCCGTCATACCTTCTTCGTCCAAAGTCAGACCTTGAACTTGCATTTGATCCGTTGGCTTGATGATCACGGTACCATTACTTTGCTCATCAAAATCAATGTTTGTAGACGCCATAAAGCGTTTCATAAACATTGGCAAAGTCGTGTTGTCATCATAATCTTCAAGTGCAGTCACAATTTCTTGTGCCACGATTGGACGGCAAGAGTTGTATTCAAGTAAACGGTCACGACCTTCTTGAAGTTCAGCTTCAAGCGCTTCACGTTGCACACTTACGGCTTCGAGCAGATCTTCAAACTCTTGGCCTTTATCTGCCAACAAACAATCTTTCAGATTGACGATGAAGTTTTCTTGTAAGGTTTGCGCAGTCGGCGAGATATTACAGAAAATATTTAATGCTTCGTTATACCAACGGAACATACGCTCTTGAGCAGTACCAACCAAATAAGGCACATGAATTTGAATACGATTTTCTTGACCAATACGGTCTAAACGACCAATACGTTGTTCAAGTACGTCTGGGTTAGCAGGTAAGTCAAATAACACAAGGTCCGATGCAAATTGGAAGTTACGACCTTCAGAACCAATTTCTGAACATAGTAAAATTTGCGCACCGTATGACTCTTCCGCAAAGTAAGCCGCTGCTTGGTCACGCTCTAATAGGCTCATGCCTTCATGGAACATCGCTGTGCGAATACCTGCATGCAAACGAAGTACATTTTCTAAAGACTCAACCACTGGACCACTGCGTGCAATCAATAACACTTTTTTGTGTTTCAGGTCTGTACGCAGACGTTCCATCAACCACATCACACGTGGGTCAGTTTCCATCCACGAGCCATCAAGCTGCGCTTCTTCAGGCCACATTTGTTCACGTAGCTTGCCATCTTTAGACCAGTTTTCTGGTGCAGGTAATGGCGCAGGCTGACAGTCACGACCTGGGAAGCCTTGAATCGCTTCACGGGTATTACGGAATAAAATACGACCTGTACCATGACGGTCTAATAACTCATGAATAGCACGGAATCGTTGTTCTGGCTCGTCAGTAATTCGATGACCTAATAGACTTTCAATCGCTGCCAAATGCCCTTCTTCGAGTGGCAGATCAGACATCAGCACTTCAGCAATTTTAGCTGTTTGGTGATACTGCTCCTCTTCATCCAAGAAACGATCAAGTGAACTAAAACGTTGTGGATCAAGTAAACGTAAACGTGCAAAGTGACTTTCCACACCTAATTGTTCAGGCGTTGCGGTTAGTAACAAGACACCCGGCGTTTTTTCAGCAAGTTCTTCAACAAGGTCATAACGGTCATTGCCGCCTTCTTCTTCTGACCACATTAAATGATGGGCTTCATCGACCACGAGCAAATCAAAACCAGCTTCAAGCGCTTGTTCACGCAAGTCATCATGGTCGATCATCAAATCAACACTAGCAATAATGCATTGTTCAGTTAAGAATGGGTTGAGGTCTGGATCGTGTTCTTTAATCGAAGCTGTACGCGTCAAGTCAAATAATGAGAACTCAAGATTGAAACGACGACGCATTTCAATCATCCATTGATATTGCAATGAATCAGGTACTAAGACCAAGATACGTTCTGAACGACCCGTTTTGAGTTGCTGATGAATGATCAGACCGGCTTCGATGGTTTTACCTAAACCGACTTCGTCAGCAAGTAATACACGTGGGGCAAAACGCTTACCCACTTCATGCGCAATATACAGTTGGTGTGGAATGAGACCCACACGTGAACCCACTAGGCCACGTAAAGGGCTAGACTTCATATTGGCTTGAAGAAGCAATGCTTCGATACGCAGGTCATACCATTCTTTATAGTCTACTTGGCTTGCAAGTAAACGGTCTAATGGTTTTGCTAACTGAATACTTGCACCAATACGTGTTTCATTCAGTGCTTTACGTTCTTCTGTACCGTCGGCCAGTTTACGTACCGCGTTATAACGAACCACACCACCACGGTCTTCAAGCGATTCGACAATCCAAATTTGACCTTCTTGGTCTTGGACTTCGTCATTTACATTGAAAACAATACGAGATAAAGGTGCATTGTGACGGGCATAGACACGAGTTTCATCACTTTTCGGGAATAAAATGCTGACCGATCGCTCATCAACATCAATAAGAACACCTAAACCCAGTTCCGTTTCTGTATCTGATAACCAACGTTGACCAATAGCAAACTGCTGCAATTTTTCCACCTTTTTCTCAAGTTCGGTCTGAAAATATTATGCTCAAACTGTGAACGTTATTTGAGCAAAAATCTAGACCATAAAGCAATATATTTTGACATAAAGCCCACTAAATAGTGAGCAGAATTCTTAGGGATTTAAATGATTTTCCTAAAATGGTACAGGACAGTGAAATTCCACTGTTTGCTCAGTTTCAGGATGGTTAAAACTCAAGCGCTCAGCATGTAAACATAAGCGCGGCATCAGCTGCTGTTGCTCAGTTGTTGCATACAAAGTATCACCTACAATAGGATGACCTAAATATTGCATATGAACACGAAGCTGATGTGATCGACCGGTAATAGGCGTTAAAACTACACGTGTTACGGCTTGCCCCTGAATCTCAAAATGTTCAGTGGCTTTCCAATGCGTAAGTGCAGGCTTATTATGTGCAGGATCGGCAATATGCAGTGGCGGATGTTCTGGGTCATATATGACGGGTACATCAACAGTACCTTCACCTTCGAGCGTACCCGCAACCAATGCCTGATATGTTTTTGAAGTTTGACGTTCTTGGAACTGGCGTGAAATTCGATTTTGCCCTTGACGGGTTAATGCAAAAACCAAAATACCTGAGGTATCACGATCCAAACGATGGATGAGCAAGGTATTCGGTTCAATTTTTAATAATCGATTGATAACACAGTCTTGTAAATCTGCTGTTTTTCCCGGAACTGTGAGTAAACCTGCTGGTTTATGGATCACCATAAAGTCAGTGTCACGATGTATCAGGTGTTCGGTTAGAAAATTACTCAAAGTTCAATCCAGTTCTGATCTCGAAAAACAAGGCGGCAATAATAAAAAGCTTAGCCAACAATTACAATGCACAAAGCTATATTTCCCGACGTATTTTCCGATTTAGAACAAAAATAATTCCAATTGGCTTTGTTTAGTCTGTACTGAGCAATTTTTCTAGCAATGCTTTTAGACTTGCATCATCTAAAAAGTCTTCATAACGGATGTTAGCACCATTGGCACGCCACAACCCAATTAAGCTGACCATGGCAACGGAATCTAGTCCATAACTGCGTAAATCCAATAAGGGATCTATTTCCAATGCCTCCATATCTAGCTGTTCTGCGATAGCCAATAATATGCCTTTGGCTGACAAGACGAATTCAGTTGGTGCTGACAGATTCCAAAGCCGCATCAAATTATAACTACTCATGTGATGAATCCCTTGGCCTGACATGGAGTCCACCCACTGAATATGCTGCTCCTGATTATTCATCGCAATCGCATCATCAACGATACAGATTTGCTCTGTTACGCTATATAGATGCGGCAAGATCTGTTTCAGCATAGGCGTGATTTGCCCTGCAAAGATGAGCTGCGGGTGTGTTGTTGCATATTCACCGAGCTGCGGCATGCCTTGAAGTAAATCATCACCATATAAATCGACAATAGGAATCTCTAAGGCTTTGGCTTTATTGGTCAGCTGGATAATATTTTCCATCAGCTGCGTATCCTGTATACCCTGCTGCATGCGTAGATTTTGCAGTCCTGCTAATACCAATACTGACTGTGTTGAAGACAGCTGCCATTTTGCTTGAGATGGTGAAAATTGGATTTTTTTAGGCATGGGATAAAGCATGGGAGGCTCTAAAAAATATTTAACGATTCTATGGATAGGCTTTGTTGCATAAATATGTAAGCATCTGATTTAAATAAATTTAATTTTGGATCAAAAAATAATCAAAACCTTTAAAATCATATAGTTATGAAATCTTTGTGCAACAAAGCCGATAAATTGCTAAAATTCAATTTAGTTAAACTAAAACAATCATCCTGCTTGCATCAAAAACTTCTCAATCGCCTGCTGTGCAATTTCTGCATCCTGAAATGACTTTACCCCAGACACGCCCATTGCACCCACCAATTGCCCTTCGTACATAATCGGCTCACCGCCTTCCAGCATGCCTGAAAAGGTATCCATGGTCAGAAAACCCATCTGACCACTTTTGATGATGTCTTCAAATAACTTTGAAGGACGACGGCTAATGGCTGAACATTTGGCTTTTTCTAAGCATAGATTTGCTGTCATTGGCGATGCACCATCCATTCGTTTCATCGCCAATAAATTGCCTGTATCATCCATTACCGCAATGCTGACATTAAAACCATTTTCTACTGCATAAGTATGTGCTGTGTTTAGTAAAAATTCTGCATCTGCTAAAGTTAAATAATGCTTGGTTTTCATTTAAAAATCCTTTTCTTAAAAAACTGAACTTATAACAACAAAAAAGCCCACAGCAGGCTGCGGGCTTTATTCTAAAGCAGAATTTACCGATTTAAATGAAAATTACTTCATTTCAGCAAAAACTTCTTTCGCCATTTCAATTGTAAATGCGATATCTTCATCGCTATGCGCGCTTGAGAAGAACCCTGCTTCAAATGCAGACGGTGCAAGGTTAACACCACGTTTCAGCATGCCATGGAAGAAAGCGCGGAACGCATCTACATCACATTTCAAAATTGAATCAAAACCAGTGATTTCAGTTTGATCTGTAAAGTAAATACCAAACATTCCACCTACTTGCTGCGTAAAGAACGGAATGCCCGCTTCGTCTGCAGCTACCTGTAAACCAGCAAGCAAACCTGCCAATTTTTCAGTCAAAGTTTCATAGAAGCCCGGCTGACGCAAATGTTTAAACATCTCAATACCGGCACGCATAGCCAATGGGTTACCAGACAATGTACCTGCTTGATAGACTTTGCCAAGAGGTGCAATGCATTCCATCACTTCACGCTTGCCGCCAAATGCACCCACAGGCAGGCCAGCACCAATAATTTTACCTAAAGTGGTTAAATCAGGTGTTACGCCATAATGCGCTTGCGCACCGCCAAGACCTACACGGAAACCTGTCATTACTTCATCAATGATAAAGACTGAACCATGCTCATCACACACATCGCGAATTGCTTGCAAGAAACCATCTATCGGTTTAACCAAGTTCATGTTGCCTGCAACTGGCTCGACAATTACACCTGCAATTTCTGAACCGAATTTTGCAAAGCATTCTTTCAGCATGGCGATGTCATTGTATGGCAGTGTTAAAGTGTGTTTGGCAAAATCAGCCGGAACACCTGCAGAAGTTGCTTCACCCTCACCCTTTGTCAACAAGCCTGAGCCTGCTTTCACTAAAAGCGAATCTGAGTGACCGTGGTAGCAGCCTTCAAATTTTACAATCTTGTCACGGCCAGTGTAGCCACGAGCAAGACGAATTGCTGTCATGGTTGCTTCTGTCCCTGAGTTGGTCATACGCACCAGCTCAATAGACGGCATAATTTCGCAAATAATATCCGCCAATGTCGTTTCATGCACAGTTGGCGCACCAAAACTTAAACCATCAACAGCCGCTTCTTGAACCGCTTTAATAATGTCGGGCTGCGCATGACCTAAAATCATTGGGCCCCAAGAGCCGACATAGTCGACATAGCGTTTTCCGTCTACGTCATAGAGATATGCGCCTTGCGCTTTTTCGATAAATACCGGTGTACCGCCTACACCATTAAATGCGCGTACAGGAGAGTTTACGCCGCCAGGAATATGCTTGCTGGCTTGTTTAAATAATTGTTCTTGCTTAGCAGATAAGCTCATAAAAATTCTCTACTTATTCAATCTAAAAAATAAAATTAAGCTTGTTCAGCAAAAAGCTCAGACCATTCATAAACACGACTGCTTACAGCAGACATTGAACGACCTAATACATCACTAATCACAGCACAAAGATCAGCACCCGCTTCAATCACTTCAGCAGAATTTTCTACAGTTAAACCACCAATTGCACAAATAGGTACATTTAGTTTCGCTTTGGCTTGTTTTAGCGTTTCTAAGCCAATATTGCCTGCTTCAGGCTTAGTTTCAGTCGCAAAAATGGCGCCAAAAGCCACATAGTTTGCACCGTCTGCAATCGCCTGCTCAGCCAGTTCTAAAGAATTATTACAGCTTCGACCGATCAAAACATTTTTAGGTAAACGTGCTACAGCTTCAGCAATTGAACCATCATCTTGCCCTAAATGTACACCCACACCATATTGAACTGCAGTTTCTAAATCGTCATTAATAACAAAAGGCACTTTGTACTGATTACACATATTTTTCATGTATTCAATTTCATAAGCCTGATCTTCTTTTGCCACTTTTTTACGGCGATATTGCAAAACAGCGACTTCATAAGTCGCCATCGCGCCTTCAAGTTTGGCTAAAAGCAATTCTATAGGATCATCATTGGTAATGAGGTATAAACCACGCATAGTTCAATCACAACTTAAAACTTTTGAATATTATAGCGATTAGGTCTATGAAATGTTGCTTGGGGCATAAAATTTTAATATTTTCCCGCTGTGAAAGTTATATTCCTTTTCACAAGACTGCTTATATAAATGTTTAATTGAATTGTCTGTAAAAAATGGAAAAAATCACTATTTTTAGGTATAGAACAAAACTGATACAAATTATTTAATAGTGCAACAAAAGAACACAAAACGCAGCGCATAAAAACACAACACTTTATAAAAATAATAATGTGTACCTATTAGACTTTTTGGTGCTTGGTAAGAAACGTTTTGGGGAGCGTTCAGAGCATCAAAAAGTCTAGCCTATTTTATGAAATTTTTTATTGTTATATCTTTCAAACAATAGACCTTTTCTAAGGCCATAAAAAAAGCCTAGAGAAGGTCACTCTAGGCTCGGAAAACTGGGGTTTATCGACTTTTCATCTTATAGACAGGAAGTAAATAAACAATATGAACATTATTAGACTAATCACTCTAATTTTGCAAGTCATTTACTCAAAAAAATCACACCTAGATCCATAAAAATTAAACGTTTGATTAATAAATAATTAACTATCAATCTTATCTAAATTACGGTCTTTTAAGCTTAAGTTCCCCTTCACAATATCAGACAGCATGCGCCAATCGGAAATAAAACTGTACAAAGGTTGCTTGAAACTTGCTGGCTTGTTTTTTTCAAAGAAAAAATGTCCGACCCATGCACAGGCATAGCCTGAAACCAGGCCATAAGCAAAATACTTCGGTTGTTTTTTTAAAATTGCTTTTGCGAAGAAATAGAGTCCTATACTGCTGCCTGTGGCATGTAAACGTCGACTCATGATATTTTGATGTTCAGTCAAATAAAATCGATAAAATTGCGAATAGTCACGAATAGGTAACTGAAATTCGGGCTTTAAATCTCGATTAAACTCGGGTTGTACTTGTGAATTCATTTTGTGCTCATCCTGAACTTATTTTAACCAACATAGCTCAAAAATCGCCCACTTTAAAGGCGTAAAATTTTATTTTGATCCCATGAAAGTCGAACCATTGTGAATTATACAATTGATGGAATATCCATCTTTTAAAACTTTTATTAGTCCAAAAGCAGAGTTTTCAAATCCGTCAAGTCTTACTTCTCAACTGTTTTTCGCTACAATCGATACGCGTTTAGCTCATAGAAAATGTACGCGCATTTTAGTTTTTCATTTTTATAAAAATTTAAAGATCGCTTCATGCCAGATCATGAAGTTTTGACATCAGGACAGAAAACCATGGTTGAAGTTGAATTAAAGTTCCAGATTCCAGAAGCACGTCGAACTGCATTATTAAAGGCACTCGATCCAAAAAAATCTGAACAAATTCAACTTAAAGCTAAATATTTTGATACCCTAGATCGAAAAATGGCACAGCAGCATGCAGCCTTGCGTCAACGTTTAGAAGGAACCCGCTGGATTCAAACCCTGAAAGCTGCAGGTAAAAGCCACATTGAACGCTTTGAGCATAACTTAGATTTGGGTGAACTTGAACAAGCTCCTGCCCTAGATTTATCTGTTTATAGTAATGAAGCTGAAGTTCAATCAGTTTTAAAAACCACTTTAGGCGATCAGCAAGATTCACTACAACTTCAGTTTGAAACCGACATTCTAAGAACTTATCGCGTCATAGAGTTTGAAGACGCCAAAATCGAAGTTAGCTTAGATATCGGCTGTATCCGCAGCAACAGTACAGAAACAGAAGTTCACGAAGTTGAATTTGAACTTAAAAGTGGCTCTATTCAATCGCTTCTAGCCTTTAGTTTTGAATGGGTTAAAAAGTACCATTTGTGGTTAGACGTTCGCAGTAAAGCGGAAATTGGTAACTTGCTGGCATTGAATCAAACGGTGAGTCCAGCAGTTGAGGCTAAAGAATTTCAACTCAGTAAAAAAGACACTGCCGCAAAAAACTTACGACTTTTAATTGCACAGGAAATGCAGCACCTTCTGCCTAATATTGCCGCAATTTCTGCAGGTGTGGCTCAGGCCGAGCACATTACACAAGCTCAAAAAGCACTCCATCATTTACAATTAACCATTTCGCTGTTTAAAGATTGGAACAGCGATATCATTGAAAAATGGGCATTGCAATTAGGCGCATTTAAACAGCAGTTTGAACAATTACACCATTTTGAGCACATGCAAAATACCTTGGGTGGCTTTTTACAAAACCCAACGACTTCTGAAAATTTAACCAAAGATATTTTGTATGCCAAAGAGAAGTTAGGCAATTTGGTTAAATCGACTCAAAATGTACATCATTATCTTGAGCTTTTAATGTTTAGTTTGAAAATCGATGATGCACCGCAGCAACATGATTTTAAATGGCATGCTCAAAACACCCTGCAAAACCAATATAAAGCCCTGCAAGAGGCTTTAAATGATGCCGACATTAACAATTTTGAAAGCTTAGATGTGCTTTCTCAGCGCATACAAGAGCTTAAATTTAGCTTCCCTATTTTGACATCGATTTATGATGTAAAAAACTTGCAGAAATACAGTAAAGCGCTTAATGATGCACAAGTCGCGGCTCAGGAATACCAAGTCCTATCTTCTTCTGCACAATATATTCAGCAAACAGAGCTGGAAGCTAGCGATTGGTTTGTTCTCGGTTGGTTGACGGCAAAACAAGAGGTTTATGCAGATAAGCTATTAGACGCGACAGAACAATTCCTTGTCAGTCGAAAACTTATTAAATAAAACCTAAGGGAGATTCAATGATTCTCCCTGTTTATTTGTATCCTACATTGTCATATAGATATTCATTTGTTGATCATTCAGATTCAAAGTCGGCTATTTACAATTCATCATTTCCTTAGTTTGACTCAGTTACATTGAAATATTTTGAGAAGCTATTATTTTTGTTTTCTGGATAAAAACTTTTAAAATAAGCTATCTGAAAAATTAGATTCAGGGTGGTTTTATGTTGAAAAGTCACATACCTGTAATTCATCCCCTATTTTCATTTTCACTTATTTTTATCATTTTCCCATTACTGAGTGCTTGTAGTGAACAACATAAGCCTGTGCAAAGTACCGAATTAAGGCGCACGGCATCCTTACAAGTCGAAAAGCCGCTTTCTCCAACTCAAAACTTTGATCAGACACGACGAACCTTTAAAGTCCTGCGCAATAATAATGAGGACTATGGTGATGAGTCTTACCAAATCAAAACCGATGCTGGCACACTGAGTATTTACAGCATGAACTTGAATCCGCAACAAGGTCAGCTACTATCTAGCGTCAAGTCTGGAGAATGTCTCACCCTATCGAGTCAAAGCGACAATTTGATTGCGGTTGATGGTTATATCAGTGTGATGGAATTGGGTGACATTAAAATTCATCCCTGCAAATAAACTTCAATATAGTATTTGCATATCAGTCATTCAAAAAAACTAAGAAAATTGCCTTAAGGCTACACTGCTATTGGGGGTTTAATTCATAATCCATACTGATTTAACCTTGTGCTAATAACCCCCATGATTTCATGGCATTACTCACCATGCGTTGTAATTGTGTCAAGGCCATACCATCACGTGCTTGTATCGTCATCCCTTGCAATAAGGTCATATAAAAATCAGTCAATTGCTCTGCATGAGCCAAACTTTCAATTTCGGCATTTGCCATAGTGGCTATTTTCACATTAGGGCGTGGATTACATAATCCAAAGCATCCTTGTGCAGCGAACTAAATTCACGTTCTAAGTAATATCGTCAACATATTTAATTAACTGATGTTACGCACGTAAAAGTAATTACGCATTTTTAAAATGATTTTTAAGTCTATTCGACGGAGTCTTACATCTAGGGTTTAAATAAAGGGATTAGCCTTCGGCTGGAAGTACTTTTGTTTCGGCAAAATGAGAAGCGAAGCTTCGCAAGGAAACCATCTTGCGGAGCAATGCTCCTCACCGCAAAACTCGTTCACTAGCGTCTACTTATTCAAAGTATCGCAAAAACATCTTTAAATAGATGTAGTTCTGTTTCAAACACTTGCGGATGACGTTGCCGCGTATCGCTCTTTTATTTGAATCAAATGGCGCTTCTGATGTTACTGCGTAACATCAGTAATTAACGATATTTATTAATTAACGATATTTCCCAAAGATTTTCCACGTATTGTTATCTGCTAAAGGGTCACTATAGCTATCGCTACGGGCTTTACGTGGTTTGTCACGGGCATCCACCAATTTAAAGTCGTTTTCGACACTGAGTACAATGCCATTCACATAAAAACGGGTACGGGTGTAATCACTTTGTCCATGTTGAAATACATAGGTTCTGAGATCAATAAATTCACGGTGTGCGACCAAGGCTGCCGTGTCATCGCTGTCAAGCCAATGTCGCATCGCTTGAATTTGATCTGCTTCAAACTGCCCACATTTTTCAACTAAGCTGGCAATACCCCGAAAGGTTTTAGATTCTTTTGCACGTGTTTTGTTGATTCGAATACGATCCACATGAAAATAAAAAAGCGGCAGATTCAAATGACTCGGCAAATGGATTGCATCAAGGACTTCATCTTCCACAAAGGGTTGAAATAAGTCTTGAGCACGTTCAATTAAACCTGTCCACTGTGCATAATATTCGGCTACTTCAGACTGCGTACCATAATAAATGGGCAGCCCTTCTACATTGGCTAAGGTTGAGGGCGGCCAAATATTTTGTCGAAGTAATGCAATATCACTTTTCAGACTTTGCACTGCGATTGCGTCTTGCATGAAGCATTCCATTGTACTTAGGCTATTTTTAGATTAAGTCAAAGGTTTAGTTTCTGCAAGGCTTTGCCTATAATACTGCATTAGATTTTTATGCTAGGACACATTCATGGTTCAAAAGATTGAAGCTACTGATGTAACCGAAGAAGAAGCGTTGAATGCAGCATTCTTTGAACGTGCGGATGAATTTATTAAACAAGCCAATGAATTTTGTCGTGTTGAAAAAGGTTCTCAAGTCATACCTGCAGAAATGCGCGGTCAAGTAAGTGCTGCCATGTTATTTGGTACTGCTCGCTTTAATACTTGGGTTGCTGCAAATGGCTTCAAAGATGGCAAAGAAATGCGTGATGCCAAAGATCAAGTGATGTCTTATATTCTTCAACAATTTCAAATGATGCTTGAAGATAATTATGATGAATATTGCGAACAGTTTGAAAACTATCTTCGCTTCCGTCATAACGAAGAATTCCATGCAAATAAGCATGATCACGACCACGATCATCAGCATTAATCAAAAGCCCTTCGGGGCTTTTTTTATACAACTTCTCTTTCACAAAGCTTTGATTTAATATTTAGTCATAACGTTGTATTTTCATCATTCATGCTATTTTCAGTGCCTCGCGTATTCGGAAATACAATGAAATACGCAAGAAATGGACATGGTTTTAAGGACAAGGATAGCAATGCAGACGCTCGATTTTGCCATCGTGGATTCACATATACATCAATGGGATCCATACAATACCCCACATGCCGCTTCACTTGCCGTGAAATTATTGGGTAAACATCCCTACTTGCTCGACAAAATGATGCGCTTAGTTAAGCCGCAAGAGTTAATTGACACAGTTGGTTTGACCAAACATGTGACGACACCGTATTTGCCTGAAAATTATAAGCAAGATGCAGGACATTATCAGGTCGATCAAATCGTACATGTAGAAGCGAGCTGGCATGACCATAAAGGCAAAGGGGTGGTTGGTGAAACCAAGTTTATTGAATCTTTAGACTTTAACGCTCAAAAAATTAAACTTGGCGCCATAGTCGGCACTGCAGACCCATGTGACAGTAGTTTTAAGAAAATTCTTAAAATGCATAAACAAGCCTCCCCACATTTTCGTGGCATACGAAAAATGGCAGCTGTACATGAAGACCCAAAAGTTCATGCATGGACCAATGAGCCCCATCTCTATACCAATAAAAAATTTATGAAAGGTTTTGAAGCTCTTGCTCAAATGAACTTAAGTTTTGATGCATGGGTTTATTCAGACCAGATTCGTGATTTAACCGCTTTAGCACGTGCTTTCCCTGAAACATCTATCGTGCTGGATCATTTTGGGACACCTGTCGGTGCCTTTGGCGCTGTTGGCTCACATACAGGCTTAACCCAAACTTCACGTGACAATATCTTGTTTCGTTGGAAAGATGATTTAGCCGAACTGGCAAGTTGCCCAAATGTTTATACCAAAATGTCTGGTTTATTCATGCCGGTGTTGGGTCATCAGTTTCATAAAGAACAACGCCTTGCATCCAAACAAGAGATTTTCGATTGCGCCTTTCCGCTTATTTCTCATGCTCTACAATGCTTTGGGAAATACCGTGTGATGTTTGGCTCTAACTTCCCGATGGATAGTGTGAGTGCATCTTTGGTGAATATTATTGACGCCTTTTCAGATGCGGTCGCGAATTATGATCATGATGCACTGACTTTAGTCTTCCAACAAAATGCCCGTCAGTTCTACCGCCTATAAGTTCGTTAAGATAATCTTACAATCAAGTCATACAATGCAGCTCAAAAAAAATCCTCCATCTGGAGGATTTTTTATTCGGTTTATTTTTGAGTAGATTTTACGGCTTGACCATATTGGTCAGACATCACCTCAACCAAATGTTCAGGTTGAATATATTTTGTGATGACAGCATCAACATCCGCTTTGGTCAAAGCAGCAATGCGTTGATCACGTTTTTCACGATAGTTGAGGTCACGATCTTTTTCTAACTGTGGAATCAACATACTATGAATGCGACGATCATCTTCAAGTGCAGTTAAACGCTTTTTCAAAATACTGGCTTTGGCCGCTTCTACTTCCTGTTCCGTCACGCCATTTTTCAATAAGTTTTGCAGCACTTTATGAACAGACTGAGAAACTTGTGCTGATTTACCCGCAGTGTAGTTTGCATCAATACTCAGTACACCTGAATTCACCCATTCATCAAAATTAATGTCTGCACTAAAACCATAAACCAGTGCATTCTTTTCACGTAACTCTTGAGCTAGACGTGAAGACAACTGTGAATCACCGAGTATGTGGCGTAATACTTGTAACGCAGGAGAATCGGTATGCTCTACACCTACAGGTAGAGTCATAATGGCTTGGTAACTACCAAACTCACGCTGTTCAGACAATGCATGCACTTTCTGTGCGGGATATGCCGTAAACGTAGACTCTAAGCGTTGATAAGGTTCGCTGGTTTTCCAATCTGCAAATTCTTTTTTCAGAATTTTTTCTATTTGCTTGGTATCAAAATCACCTGTTACCGCAATTTGTGCATGCTGTGTTTTAAAGAATTTTTGATGTAACTGCTGCACTTGATCACGTGTAGCTGACTCAATTTGTTTTTTCGCAAGTTCAGGTTCGAAGTGATAACGAATATCACCCGGCTGATAGATCTCGACAATACGCGACAAAGTCATTGCAGCAACGGTATCCGGCTCTGTATAAGGTCGATCCAAACTCGACAAACTTTGCGCTTTGATTAAATCAAATTGTGACTGTTCAAATGCTGGTGCTTTAATAACATCAATAACATATTGCAAAAATTCTGCAAATTTTTCTTTACGAGCAACCACTTGAATCATGAGGCCATTATCATTTGCACTAACCGTTGCACCGCCACCGACATCAATAATTTTATCGGCAATTTGCTGTAAGCTTTGATCTTTAGATGCACGGAACATGAGATAAGCTGTTAAATCTAGCAACTCCCCTTTATTCATTAAGCTTTGTGCTGTACCAAAATCCAATGCAATTGTTGCATAAGTCTTGTCATCACGAGTTTTGGTTGGAAACAATGCATACTGAATGCCGTTTTTAAATTTAGCTCGCTGAATCTGTTTTTCTTTCTGATTTAGATATTGCTTAGACTCAGCTACATATTGCTTCACTTCAGCTCGATAAACACTCGCATCTTTCAATGGCTCTTCTGCAGGCGCTTGCTGATCTAAAGTTTCAGCAGGTTTCGACGCTGCTTGTTGCTGTGCTTTCTTTTGATCTTCAGGTGTAGGCAGAATATTTCCTGTGACACGGTATTCAGGCTTTAGAAAATCCTTATACACCTGATTCACGTCGCTTACATTCAGCTTTTGTACTTTATCTAAGTCTCGGAAATATTGAGACCAGTCCCCGTTATAAGCCACAGTATAAGAACTAAGACGCTCGCCAAGTGCTGTTGCGCTATTTTTGACATTGTCAGCCATATTTCGAGTCAGGCTTTTAACACGGTTTAGCTCGACGTCATTAAAGGCTTTATTCTGCTCTACACCTTGTGCCAGACTGGTTGCCACTTTGTTAGCATCATGACTTGGGCCATATATCGCCCCCATAAACACCAAATTAAAATCTTTATCTAACCATGTGGTGGATTGAACTGCAGTTGCTGTCCCTGTTTCCACCATGCTTTGATACAAATGCCCACTTGGCTGTAAGGTATACAAAGTTGGAGATACCGCCAAAGCAGTTTTAATCGGTTCGACTGCACCATTTAAATAAATATTAAATTTACCAAAGTCACTGCCCTTATGAACTGTAAATTCGCGTTGCTTTAATTTCGTTCCATCTAATTTAGGGACTTTGGCCTGTTCAGGAATTTGACGTGCGGCAATTGGGCTAAATTGTTGATCAATTTGTTTTAATACTGCCGCTTTATCGAACTTACCAGAAATCACCATCACTGCATTATTTGGCGCATACCAACGACGATAAAACTGATTTAATTCGTTCATATTAATCGATTGAAGTTCTTTCAAATCACCAATCGGTAAACGACCTAAAGATTGATTACCATAGGCTTCTTTTAAAACTTGGTCGATTAAGACGGAAAATGGCTGATCTAAACGAATTTCACGTTCACGCTTAACGATATCAATTTCTGTTGGTACAAATTTTTCCTGAAGTACCAATTTGTCCATCCGTTCTGCTTCTAAATGCAAAACTTGATCGATTGAACTTTGTTCAGGACGAATCACATTGGTGTATTTCGTTGAATAATAATCCGTACTGGCATTGGTCATCAGCGTGAATTGGTCTAAGCGACGCTGAAATTCATCACCTTTGACATTTTCAGTGCCTTTAAAGGCCAAATGTTCGAGCAAATGTGCCAAACCACCTTTGCCCGCAGGGTCATTTAAAGAACCCGTGAAATACACCGTATTCATAAACACTTTGCTTTCTTTATCGTTTTGCGCCAAAACCACACGAAAACCGTTATCTAATTTATATTCTTCAATGGCTTGTTCAGTTTTAACCAATACAGGTTGAGCAAAAAGGCTTGTACTTAAACCTGCAAAAAAAAGTGAAAGCGTTAAATGTTTAATACGCATGTAATTCAAGTGTCCTTTATATTTAGCATCGATCAGCGTAGTGCTGTCGATCAGATTAGTTTTGATTTTATGCTGAGCTTTTCAGGATTAATAGTTACTTTTTATTAAATACATGCCGCAGAATGAGACAGCATGTATTTGATTTATGTTCAGATATAAATGTCAGACTGCATATACAAACACGCATAGCCTGAGATTTCTATACGGTCATTTTCAAGCATTTGACAGTGTAACTCACCACCACGACTCGATGCTTGATACGCCAAGATTTGAAGTTTTTCTAGACGTTCTGCCCAAATAGGCACGATTCCGGTATGAATAGAACCCGTAACAGGATCTTCATTGATGCCATTGCCCGGTGCAAAATAGCGTGAAATGCAGTCATATTGCTGGGCTGCCGCAGTGATTGCAACATCGGTAATCGTACCCGGTGCTGTAATTGCGGTTCGGATTTTGCCCAGTCGTTTTAAAATTTCAAAATTCGGTCGTTCGTCCAAAACTTGTTGAGCCGTTTCGTATTCCACGATATACGCCTGCGCATTCTGATAAACCTGCTTAAAAGGTTGACTCAACCCTAGACGTAGCTCTTCAGGATAATCGCTCACGACCTGTGCCCGACGCACAGGGAAATTCATCAGAATTTTTCCATCTTCAGCTTTATTTACGCTAAAAATACCGAGATTTTTGACATGAAATTGGATATTTTTTTCAGCCGTATAAAACTCAAAAAGTACATAACTACTGGCCAATGTCGCATGTCCACAAAAGTCCACTTCAGTGGTCGGTGTAAACCAACGAATTTCATAATTACTGCTGTCAATTTTTTTCACAAATGCAGTTTCAGACAGATTATTTTCCAAAGCAATCTGTTGCATCAAGTGTTCATCTAACCATTCATCCAACACCAAAACCGCCGCTGGGTTGCCTTTAAACAACACTTTGGTAAATGCGTCCACTTGATACATTTTCATTGATAGAACTCCTGATTTAGTGATTTATATTAAAGGCTTTTGAAAATATTTCATGCGTAATATGCTATGTGGCAACACTTTTTAATAAAACATCTAAGTTTTAGATGAACTTAAATATAGGCACAATTTTGAAAACGCATATTCACCCTGTTCCTTTAGAAAAATCATACCGACTTTTAAATCATGGGCCGACTGTGCTCGTCTCTGCTAAAGACCAAACCCATACTGGTGTCATGACTGCAGCATGGGCATGCGCCTTAGAGTTCAATCCTGCAAAAGTGACAGTAGTACTGGATAAATCAACTAAAACACGTGAAATTATTGAAAATTCAGGTTATTTCGCCTTACAAGTGCCAACACTGAAACAACTCAAACTGGTCTATGCACTTGGCATGATGAGCCAACGTGATGCGCCAGAAAAATTACGCCAATGTGGCGTGGAATTATTTCAATTTAATAACTCAGATATTCCTGTGGTTGAAGGTTGTGCTGCCTGGCTACTGTGCAAACTTATTCCTGAGCCGCACAATCAACAAGCGCACGATCTGTTTATTGGCGAAGTCATTGCTGCCTATGCAGACGACCGCGTCTTCCGTAACGGACATTGGTATTATCATGAAGTAGAAGATGAATGGAAAAGTCTGCACCATGTTGCTGGTGGGCATTTTTATACCATTGGTAATCCTGTATCTGTAGACGAGACACCAGACTAAAATAGTGCTATGAACTCTGTCGTTTATCTAGGGCTGAAAATCAATAATCATCCGTTTTGAGCATTTTCATGCTAACTTTAACTTAATTTTAAATATTGAATGAATGGATATGGCGTTTAAAATACATACATTGGATGTCAAAAATTCACTGCAAAATTATATTTGGCTGCTTGAACACACCGAAAGCCATGATGTCATTGCGGTAGATCCTACTGAAGCTGCCTTAGTCGAGCGCTATTGTCAGGAACATCAACTCAATCTCGTACAAATTTGGTTAACGCATTGGCATAAAGATCACGTCGGTGGCGTACCGGAACTTATCCAGGATAAAAACATTGCCGTTTACGGTCCCCGTGCAGAATTAAGCCGTATTCCATGGGTGAATTATCCTCTCGATCATAATGACCGTTTTGAATTTCATGGTCTTGAAATTGAAATTACAGCAACTCCCGGCCACACCCTCGGTCATATCGTATATTTTATCGATGACATTCATACACTTTTCTGTGGCGATGTATTATTTGCTATGGGTTGTGGACGTGTATTTGAAGGCACCTTTCAACAAATGTACGATTCCTTGAACCGTATAGCCGCATTCCCTGCTGAAACTCAAGTGTATTGTACTCATGAATACACCCTATCAAATGCTCAGTTTGCGCGGCATGTTGAACCTGACAACCTTGCCATACAACAGCGTTTTGATGAGGTTGAATCAATGCGCATGCTCGGACAATGTACTTTACCAAGCAGTATTGAATTAGAATTAGAAACCAATCCATTTTTACGCGCAGAAAGTGTTGAAACGTTTCAGCGCTTAAGAGAACTTAAAGACAATTTTTAATTGGATTGAGAGGTATAAGCATTTTAGATTTCATCACAAATAAACTGTTTTATTTGTGATGAATGTTTCGGGCCGATTCATCATTTTATATTTATAAAATTTGATTGGTGGCAGCAAACTCATCCAATTCAGCTTGTGTTACAACTCGAACGGCTTGCATTTCATCGATACGTACCATCAATAAACCACCTAATGCCGGCTGATAACGTCGTGCACTACCAAATGGTGTATATGCCACTTTGGATTGCTCCGAAAAGACCAACCAATCTTCATGTCCAAGCATCACCGCAACAGGCGTCTGCCCTGCTTGTTGCATCTGTTCAATTTTTGCTTTGACATCGTGCTCAATGTTTTGCATGCGTTCAATCTATTTATATCGATGGGACATAGTATAAAAGCATTTCGACAAATCTTGATGTGAAATAACTTTGCATGCTCACCTATCCAGTTAATTTGGCTGTGAACAAGTCTTTATTTGCAATCAATACTGCACACCTAATCCACTATACTTTCTTAGTTAAGTCATCGCTTATTTTGCACACAGCTTCTCTATAGGCATAGGATAGATTTTAAGCCAGCAGTTAAAACCTAAATTTTTAAAATACGTTATATTTACTTACATTAAGTTTAGCTTGTTATAAAACAGCGAGTTAAATGAATTTATACAGTTTACAATCCGATAATCTGTTTATTTATCCATCAAAATTTCATATTTTAAATAAAAGTTTTCCATTTCCCCTTTAAAAAATATTTTGACACCCCTATTTAATATTTTAATGATTGATAAGGAGTTCGCTCGTGAAAAAAGTGGTTAAAGCAAAAAATTTAGTTGCCTTCCGTCTTTGGTTAGAAAAGTTAGGATATTCTGTTCGTACACTGGCAGATAATCGTGGATTTACATTCAGTTTTAAAAAAGAATATGGTCTAGTGACTGTAGACTTGTCTGGTAATGCTTTGGCCATGCAGCTCGGTGAAGAGTTTGAAGATCATTTAAAGGCATAATCTTCTCTATAATTTATTCGAACGATTTGAAATAAATGATTTAATTCGATTGATTCGAATCCGCATTTCAAAATTTGCCCGTATATGCGGGCTTTTTTTCACCTTTGTTTTACTGACACATTTTTAAGGAGTGAAATTTCTGACAATAAAAAAGCAAGATTAGACATCTTGCTGTATCTCTTCGTTCATCATCTTTCATTAGATTTTTTTCATTAGATTATGTTTTCAAAAAAACCACGTTTGAGACACTGATTTTTTCGAATTTCAAAAACAAAAAAGCAAGGTATAAAACCTTGCTTAATCTAATGGTGGGGACGGAGAGACTCGAACTCTCACACCTCGCGGCGCTGGAACCTAAATCCAGTGCGTCTACCAATTTCGCCACGTCCCCAACTCGGGTGCTGACAATGTCAGACTTTAATTTGTTTTAAAAACCTGTTTATTTGGCAACTTAATAAATTAAGTGGTGGGGACGGAGAGACTCGAACTCTCACACCTCGCGGCGCTGGAACCTAAATCCAGTGCGTCTACCAATTTCGCCACGTCCCCAACAGGGTTGCTGACAATGTCAGACTTTTTTAAAACTTGGCAGAGGATCAAGGATTCGAACCTTGACGAACGGTTTTGGAGACCGTCATGCTACCATTACACCAATCCTCTGTGACCTTCATTACCAAACTCATGTTTAGTAATTCAGTGGTGGGGACGGAGAGACTCGAACTCTCACACCTCGCGGCGCTGGAACCTAAATCCAGTGCGTCTACCAATTTCGCCACGTCCCCGATGGCTGTGTATATTATAGAGATCACCCCTACATGACAAGCCTTTTTTATAAAAAAGCATATTGTTTGTTTAAATAAAAAACAATAGTGCCTTTTTTGTATTTTTCTTAAGCAAATTCAGCAACTAAGTCGCTTTTTAAGCGATAAAAATCCACCAATCTGTCATTTTTTTGCTTCATCAACATGTGTTGCAATAGCTGATTAAACCCTTGATATTGCATCGGCAGATCAAGCTTTAAGCGTTGGCAATGTAAATAGGCCCAATCTTCATAGTTTTTCGCCTCTAAACGCTGTGATGTCAGCCATTCCAAGAAAATAATCCCCAGCGCATAGATATCACTGTGCAAAGATTTTGCTTGTCCATGGAAAAGTTCTGGAGCCATATAACGTGGTGTCGCAGTTAAGGCATTTTGCTGATCAAAATCTAATGGTAGCGCTTGCTCAAAGTCGATGAGTCTGCACTGCCCTTGCCAATTCACAAAATGCTCTTGTTTTAAATCTGCATGTATCCAACCGTGCAAGCTTAATCGTTCAACCACATCGAGAGCTTGCCATAGCACCTGCCTCACCTGTTCGATGCTCAAACTCGATGCAGGCTGTAAGAACCAAGGCTCAGCATTGGGCAGTATTAATAGGCGATCAATAGGCTCTTGCTGAATACTGAGATGCGTCTCTTTTATCACTTGAAAAGGTAGCGTGATACTGTTTTGTGTAGACGCTTGATTGAATAGCTGGTACAGCTCAATTTCTCGACCAAAACTAGCTACATGTTCAGGGCTGCTGTCACTGACTTGCGCCTTGAGCCAATGACGTTGTTGGTTGAATTGAAATTGATATAGACGACGCCCAAAAACCAAACTTTTAGATTTGGTTTTTGGCTCATAAATGATTTGCGTTAAATCTGTGGATTTAAACCGCAATAAACTCTGCATGTCGTTGGCTGGGTTCATTTTGATAATTTAATAATTCCAAACAATGCTGAATGGTCTTACCGATACGGGCTTGCGTTTCGATTAATGAAATCTTCGGCCATGTGGCTCTTTCACCTTCACGTTGCAATACCTTAAACAGATAAGGTCGAGGATTTTGCAACATATAACTATAGTGTCTTAAGCCATATTTCCCCACAATATTGACATCACCATAGTAACGCTGATCCATCACGCCATAACCATGATCAAGCAAACGTCTAACAGGTGGAATACTTCCTGCGCGCTCACGGGCAAAATCCATAACCCCTTTACTAATCACCTTACCTTGACGACGAACGATCCGCTCAGGCCAACTCAACATGCTTTTACGAAAGCGTGCAGCATCATCCTGCATAAACGGCACAATATGCGGATTGACCTGACTGGCGATACTATAATTAATATTATATAGACGTGCCATTTTCTCCTGTGGGAAATCACTGCGCACACTACCATCTACCCAACGTGTTGCCGACATATATGGCGTAAATTGCCCGTCATAACGCTTACTTGTCAGTCGTACCGGTGGAAATAGAATGGGCACTGCACATGATGCCAGCACTGCACTCCATACCAACAAATCGGGTGATGTATAGGCATTCATAATTCTTGCATCTTGTGATGCATCATAAGGCGCAACTGCCACATTGATATGCAGACCAGATTGCTTATAGGCTTCGGAAAAAGTTAAGTCACCTAAGTTTTCAACCAAAAACTTTTTCAGATATTTTACATCCGCCAAGCCGCCATTACCCTGCACTAACTCAGTCAATTTCCGAAAGTGAAATGCCTCACTAAAGAAGTTTTGTCCGTTTAATAAATTGGTAAATTCTGACGGTTTAGATACACCCAACATCCCGGTCATAATGGCGCCAGCACTGGAACCTGACAAAACTTTTGGCATGAGGTCTTGTTCCATCAGCGCTTTACACACACCGGTATGAAACAAGCCTAAAGTTGAACCGCCGGAAAACATCAATACAGGTTGTCCATAGGCTTTTTGGCTTTGTTCAAAGAATTCAATTTTTTGTGCAGCATCAAGACAAACGCATTCTTCAGATGCGATAAAAGCCAAACTTTGACTCACCTCATCAACATAGTCTTCAATAATTTTTTTGGTGCCGACGTAGGCTACTGTAAACAGCAAGGGATGGGCAATATTGCCCACATCATAAGTTAAACCTTCACTTAAAATATACATCAAATCTCGGGTACGTTTCTGAGCACGATATCGTCTCAGTAACCCTAAACGATGAGTAATAATTTCTGCATCAAAATATGGTGAACTATTATCGAGTTTCCATTCTTGCGCACCCGATTCTTCATCTATTTTAAGTGCGATATCTTTCCATTCTTCATAACATTCAGCACAGTCGAGCTGACGCTTTAATTTTTTTATCCGATATGCCTGATGTGGATTAATACTTTTTGAAAACCCTGTAAACAACATGACTATCCCTCAGCACACTTTAAACTGTTCCCTCAGCTAGATTTATAACAACTTTTTGGTTGTTCGAATAGCGCATATCTGCCTGAACAATCATTAAACTTTGACATATTTCAGCGATTATAACTGCATTATTGATGTACACTGCTGTCATATACCAACCAACAACAAGACACGACACGCTGACTTATCATGGCTACAATTGATTTACCTGACAATATCCTTCAATCGCTATCTACTGTACTCTTAAAACTACAGCACAGTTTGCCTGAGCTGAAGCAAGCACCCGATTTTTCGAGTATCGCGTTTAAATGGCAAGATAAACAGCTTAAAGCCATTCAACAGCCCAAAGTCATGTATTTAGAAGATTTAAAAGGAATTGAACGTCAAAAAGAAAAAGTGATTCAAAACACTTTACAGTTTTTAAAAGGCTTACCTGCCAATGATGTTTTACTCACTGGCTCTCGTGGTACAGGTAAATCATCCATCGTCCGTGCTCTGCTCACCCATTATGCAGACCAAGGTTTACGTTTAATTGAAATTGAGCGTGATGATCTATCTGATTTACCAGAAATCCAAAATTTAATTAAAAATCGCCCTGAAAAATTTATCGTATATTGTGATGATTTGGCATTCAATGCTGAAGATGAAAACTATCGCAGTTTAAAAAGTGTTTTGGATGGTTCATTACAATCAGGTTCAAGTAATTTTATTATTTATGCTACCAGTAACCGTCGTCATTTATTGCCAGAATTCATGCATGAAAACACACCTGTAACCAAGGTAGATGTGCCTCAATATACTGAGCTCCATCCACAAGAAGCGATCGAAGAAAAAATATCTCTTTCTGACCGCTTTGGGATGTGGCTGTCGTTTTACCCAATGGATCAAAATTTATATCTCGAAATTGTGGAACACTATCTTGCCAAGGCTGATTTAGCCATGACCAGCGAAGTTCGTGCTGAAGCCTTAAGATGGTGTCAGTCTCGTGGGCAGCGTTCAGGCCGTGCTGCTTATCAGTTTTCAAAGCATTGGATTGGGTCTGAAAATCTAAAGGCTTTGGAAAAATAACGTCTACAATATTTTTATGATCTGAAAATATAAGTTCTGCAAAGCCAGTCAGACAATTTCAGCTAAAAGCAGCCACATCCTCGTTGGCTGCTTTTAAATGCTAATAAACTCTTGATTGAACCAATTTCTTGAAAATCATTAAGAACACACCACTTATGGCGCTAAATTGAGTTGACCAATCACATATAAGGTATTGCAATCAATCACATTTTTCTCCGCATCAAGGTATTTTTGCTCCAAGATCCCATCCGTTTCTGTAAAACCATAATCATCATTTATAATTGCCAAATGCTGTTCATCAATCACCCACAAGCCTTCAACTTTATCGTGTGGATAATGTAAAGTTTCGACTAAATCGACAACTAAGCTCTTTGCCACAGGCAAAATATTTAATTTTTTTAGCGCCTCCCACCCCTCATTAAGCACATATTGTTCAGGTGTTTGCCCATCAATGAGCAATCCTAAAGATTCATTTTGCTGAAAATGATCACTTAGTTGAACTTTTTCTAGGTTTGTCGCCGCATCGAGATATATTTTATAGATTCGTTTAAAAGCGTTTGGATTATCTTTATAAAAATCATCATCACGTTCAGCCACTAAAAAACATGTTTCACTCAGCGCGACAATGGCTGTATTTGAGTTTGACTTAAGTTCTTGCCGATATAGATATTGTTCAATTGACCCATCGTCTAAATTGACCACCACAATACGAACCAAGTCCGATGTTGTGACTGATGAATCTGGATTACTCATCGTCGATTGCATGATGCCGACCAATTTTTTTTGATCAGGTGTAATCGTCAGACCTTCCATCCCCCGATTTTGCTTACGGTTGGCAAATTCATTTGGAAGAAAATAACCCGACTTGCAACGCTCATCTTGTTTGTATGCATTAATACGGTCTATTTCCAAGCCTTCACTATTAAAATGAACAAGATGAGGCCCATATTCATCACTCACCCAAAAAGTGCCATCTTTTAATGCAACTAAGCCCTCAGAATCTAAACCATATTCATCTGTGCCAATTGCTAAAACCACACCATTTTAATCATAAGCCACTTCTTTTGTTGCACCAAAATGCCGATTTGGCAAACCTGTTATAGGTCTCCCAGTTGGATCTTTGAGTAAGATTTCTTTCAATTTTTTAATCGATCCATCGAACTGCAATTCAAAAAGCCCGATTTTTGGCGTATAGCTTGGATCTAAGAATATCTTGCCTTTATCTCCATTCACATCATAGGTTGTATTCGGACCTCGATCCGTAAGAGCATAAAATTGATATTTTTGAGTGGGATGTGGGGAAATTTCCGACCCAAAACCTCCACAATGAATTTCAATAAAATGGTCTTGTTTTGCCCCATCTGGAATATTGTGGATATCCAAAGTTTCATAGGGTAAAGAAACACCTTTATAAAATTTCTTTAGGTCAATATGACTTTGATTTGGTTTTGATTGATCCAAAGCTTCATTATTTTTTGTCATTATTTCACATGGCTCTAATTATTTATTGAGCCATCATATCCACAATATTGTTCTAAAACCACAGTCTCTTTTTTGAAACACACAATAAAAAAAAGAGGCTAATTTAGCCTCCTTTTTAAACGATTTTTACGCTTCGTTTGGATTACCTAATTCCGTCATCGGCCAACGCGGTGTAGTCGTAACAGACAAACCATCATGCTGACCCGCTTTAAGACGCTGATAACCAGCAAATGCAATCATTGCGCCATTATCTGTACACAGTGCAGGTTCTGCATAAAACACATTTGCACGGATTTTTGCCAAGTCAGCTTCTAAGCGCTCACGTAAACGCTTGTTTGCACTTACACCGCCGGCAATAACTAAACGTTTTAAACCCGTTTGTTTTAATGCTTTCACTGATTTTTTCACCAATGTGTCAACCAACGCTTCTTGGAATGATGCAGCGATATCCGCCTCACGACCTTCGCCTTCAACTTTTTTCAATTGAACTGAAACGGCAGTTTTTAAACCACTAAATGAAAAATCTAAACCTTGGTGTAGCATTGGACGTGGAAATTCAAAGGCATTGATGTCGCCATTGATCGCCAATTTCGAAATATTTGGACCACCTGGGTATGGTAGACCCATCATTTTAGCGACTTTATCGAATGCCTCACCTGCTGCATCATCAATCGACTCACCCAATAATTCATATTGACCAATTCCATAAGCAGCCATCAATTGAGTATGTCCCCCAGAGACTAAAAGTGCCACAAATGGAAATTCTGGTGGAGTTTTAGACAACAGCGGCGCCAACATATGACCTTCCATATGATGTACACCAATTGCAGGTTTATTCAGTGCAAATGCCAACGTACGACCAAACAATGCGCCTGTCATTAATGCACCCATCAAGCCCGGCCCGCGAGTATATGCAATGGCATCAATTTCTGATTTATCAACTTTACTTTCTTCAAGCAGTTGTTTTAATAACGGAATTAACTTACGCACATGGTCACGTGAAGCTAATTCAGGTACCACACCACCATATTCTGCATGCAGTTTGATTTGGCTATACAATACTTGTCCGCGTAATCCTTGCTCACTATCGTAGAGTGCGAGCCCTGTTTCATCACACGAAGTTTCCAAGCCTAAAACGATCATTAAACTGCCTTTTGCCCATTTCAAAATATTGCGAAACCTATTATAGACTTGTGATATGAGATGTAAATGAGTAAAATACTGACCTTCACTTGTGATCAAGGGTAATTCGACCCGAGATCTTATCCATAACTTAATGAGGATTCTTCATGCCACAAGTTAAATTGAAAGAAGGCGAACCAGTAGACGTAGCTATCCGTCGTTTCAAACGTTCATGCGAAAAAGCGGGTGTTCTTGCTGACGTTCGTAAACGTGAATTCTACGAAAAACCAACTCAAGAACGTAAACGTAAAAAAGCTGCTGCTGTTAAACGCTACCAAAAGAAATTGGCTCGCGAATCAGTACGTACTACTCGCCTTTACTAAGATTAATTTGTGATTGATTGACTAACCTGGACAAGATAAATGACTACTTTAAAAAACCAAATAACTGAAGTTTTAAAAGCCGCTATGCGTGCTAAAGAAATGGACAAGTTAACGGTAATACGTAGTCTACAGGCAGCAATCAAGCAAATCGAAGTCGATGAGCGCATAGAGCTTGACGATAAGCAAGTTCTTGCGGTCATTGAAAAGCAAATCAAACAACGCAAAGAATCGGTTAAAGCCTTTTTAGGTGCAAATCGAGATGATTTAGCTAGTAAGGAACAAGCCGAGATTGAGGTGTTATCTCAATTTCTACCAGAAGCTATGACTGAGGAAGAACTTGATTCCATCATTGCGCAAACAATTACTGCGCAAGAAGCTACTAGCATGAAAGATATGGGTAAGGTGATGAACTCTCTACGTCCGCTCATAGCCGGACGTGCCGATCCTGCACAAGTTTCAGCTAAAATTAAAGCGAAACTCTCTTAATCTTTCATCTATATTGTTTGATTTGGTCTATTTAAGTTCGCTGATGACTTAAATAGCCAAATTATCCAAATTCAAAAATAATTCAAATCCATACATCATTTATTTTTTTCTTTATTATCTAACGATTTCATACTTACAAATATCTCGCCAACTTCCATCTACTGGATTTTGAATTGCAGCTTGTTCGATTTCAATCAATTTAAAATTTGCTCGTTCACATAGACGTCGCGCTCGCTTGTTTTCCACATCTACAAAAGCGTTTAATTGCTGAAATCCTAGACCATTTAATAATTGATCCACAAATAACTGCAAGGCTTCAGTCGTCAAACCCTGCCCTTTAAATTCAACATTTCCCCAAAATCCAACGGCAGCTTGATTTTCCATCCAATTGATTTGATGAATATCCATGACACCTAAAAAGTTATGCGACTGTTGCTCACGAATCACATAAACAAAATTTTCCTGATTTAACGCTGCCAACACCCTCGAATCACAAAATGCCAATGAAGCATCCAAACTAGGTTCTTGTAAGGACCAAAATAAACTTGCAGGAAACATTCGTAAGATCTCTATACTTTGACAGATCGCTTCATAAAGTACTTTTGCATCGTGACGCTGAATCAACTGAAGCGTGATTCTGCCATGGCTTATATCAAAATCATCGAGTTTCATTTTTTTCAGTTTCTCGCAATGATTTAAAATGTTTGTAAAACCAATTTTAATTTAGGGCACACTGCACATTATATTTTTTTAATAATTGCATCTCTTTTGATGCGATCACCTGCTGAATCACATCCTGCTTATTCATATTACGGTACTCACGATCTAAAAATGCGCGATTTTCGTCTGCCGCACGATAAAGATCATTCACATAAGTCTGAACAATACCGCAGTATTTCACTTGCTGGTCTGCTTTAAATCCCTGTTGCTGCGGGTCTAACTGACTAAAAAATTGGCGTACATCGGTTTTATATTTTTCGTTAATATCATTCACAGCGATCACATATTGCTCTGCGCTCGCTGCTGCAATATTCGTTGCTAAGCCCAACAGACAGGCCGCTAAAATAATATTTTTCATTTGTAAGTTCTTAATCATAAACATTTTACATCCAGCTAGTTTACACTGATTAATCTAAACCACTAAAACTACAATTTACACTTTATAATCGACATAGATAAGTACATCACATTTGAAATCTTTATATTTTTAATTTCCGTTCATTTTGCATTTCGTCTACGCGTTGCTTGATTTTCGCAGCAAGACTTTTCGAGTCTTTGGCGATGCGCTGCGCCTGTAGCAAAGATTTAATCGCGCGCTCTTCATCCCCACCCCAATACTCTACTTCAGCTCGATATCGCAGCACATTGACCGAACGGAAGCTTGCATCTTTGTCTGCATCAGCCATTTGCAACATCAGTCGCCAACCACTCAAGTCACGCGGATTTGCTTGTAAAAATCGCTGTAGAATCAGTTGTGCTTGCGTATATTCTTTGTTTCGAATCAAAGCCTCTGCATATTTATAATTTAATGCCCGATTTTCAGGCATGATGATTGCCGAACTTTTCACAGCGTTCACGGCAGCGGCCGCTTTGTTTTGACCCAACAGCACATCGGTCTGTAAAATAATAAAAAGTGCATGCGATGAATTTTGTTTTGCCGCTTCATTTAATAACTTTTGAGCAGCACTAAAGTCACCTTGTTTAATATGTAAGCTCACTAAAGCCAATTCAGCTGCATAATTCTTTTGCGCCACCATCGCATTTAATTGCAATTCAGTTGCCTGACCTGACAGTACTCGACTATACCAACGCAGAATTTCAAAATCTTGATCAACCAAACTGGTTTTAACTTGAGGCAACTGATTGGCGCGTAAGCGCGCTTCGCTCATACGCTCCGTGGTTAATGGATGCGTCAACCAAAAATCAGGCAGAAAGCTCACTCGACTCGTAGAACGATGCATCACTTCAAAGAAATCAGCCATGCTCTGCGGATTGTATCCAGCACGATACATATACTGCATCCCGATACGGTCTGCTTCACGTTCTTGGTTGCGGCTATAGGTTAATTGCTTATCCATCAAAGCGGCTTGTGAGCCCATCATTACAGCCGCACCGACATCACCATCTGCCTGTGAGGCCACTAAGGCTCCGACCAAAATACCGGCTAGTGACAATAAACCTTGCCCTTTAAAGGCTTCTTGTGAACGACTGTAATGACGTTGTGATACATGTGCAATTTCATGCGCCATCACCCCTGCCACTTCATCCATGTTGCGTGCTGAATTAATTAATCCCGCATTTAATGCAAATAAACCACCCGGTACAGCAAAAGCATTAATTTGTGGATCATTAATTAATAACAATCCGACCGGTTGATTAAGTTGAGTTTGGCTCAAAATATGCGTAAAGACAGATAAAAGACGATCTTCCATCCACGGATTTTCAGTCACAGGAAGTTGACGATGCACCTCACGATACACCTTCTCGCCAATGGCACGCTCTTTTTGTTGATCCAACAAGCCGACGCCACTACCTATTTCAGGCACAGAAAATTGTGGGGATGAACTAAAATCTACGGACTGCGTCTGCGCCAATGTCGAACAAAGCCCGAGACCACATGCCAGTAAAATCTTTTTCAAAGTCTATTCTCTAAATTTCATATTCGTACTTCATCGAATATAGCATTGAATTTTGGTGAATTATGGAGAAAACTGTTGTGATTGTTTATTCAAATTTTGGATTGACCACATAGCGTGGCGCGCGCTCATGTACCAAAACATCCACTAAATTTTGATAAGCCAATTCCGCCATACGTTTACGAGTTGTCGCTGTTGCTGAACCCACATGGGGTAATGTCACGACATTGGCTAATGTAAATAATGGGGATTCTTGAAGTGGCTCTTGCTCATACACATCTAAGCCTGCTGCAAAAATTTGACCACGACTTAATGCATCGATTAAAGCGGTTTCATCAATCACTGAACCGCGTGAAATATTGACCAATACCGCATGCGATTGCATCAAGGCCAACTCACGTTCACCAATTAAAGCTTTGGATTCTGCATTTAAATCCACTGCAACGACCACAAAGTCAGCACGTTGCAACAAATCATCCAAATCGCAATATTGCGCTGATAAAGATTCAGCCAATTCAATTTTTTCTCGGCGATTATGATAGAGCACATTCATATTAAAGCCGTAGCGAGCACGACGCCCAATCGCTGCGCCAATATGTCCTAAGCCAATAATTCCGATGGTTTTAGCAAAGATATCCATGCCAAATTGCTCATGACCCACTGTACGCTTCCACTGCCCTTGTTTGGTCCATTGATCCAATACAGGCACTTTACGTGCTGCACTCATCAATAAGGTAAATGCTAAATCTGCTGTAGTTTCCGTCAATACATGCGGAGTATTGCTCAACCAGATATTTTTTTGATTTAAAAATGCTAAATCATAGTTGTCATAACCGACACTTACACTTGAGATGACTTTTAATTGTGATGCATGGACTAAATTTGAGGCATTCAACAAACGTCCCGCACCGATCATGGCGTCAGCATCTTTTGAATGCTCAAGTATTTGCTGATTCACATCGCCCATTTTAGGACTAATTTGGAAAACTTTAAATTGCTGTTCTAAACGCTGAATTACTTCTTGATCTATTTGACTAAAAACCACTACTTTTTTTTGCATAAATTTTCCATTTACGTAATTTAAGTATTTTGTCCTGCCTTATTTTGCATAAATTGCCATAGGCGTTTTTTCAATAAAGGCTGTTCAATCATTTGCTGTAAAGATGCCAACAGATAAACCTTCGCATGCTCTAAATGCGGAATATCGCCTAAGCAAATAACATTTTTATCCAAGCTCATCGCATCGATAAAGCCCTGCACATAAGATGCTGCACCACGACCATCTTGCAAATTCACCCAACCAAACGGCCACTGTAAAGCAAAGAAATCTGCACTGACTGCGCGCTGAATATTGCTCCACAAAACTTGCTGCTCTGCAGTTAATTCTGTGGCATTAATGACAATGACACAGTGCATTAAACAGATGGCTTCTAAGTTAAACGAAGGGATTTGAACAATCGGACGAACTTCAACAGGCTCAACACCCTTAGGTTCATCTTTAGGTGCTTCTACAGGTTGATTTATAACAACATCAACGTTCTTTTTAAGCTCAGTCTGTGATGGAACAGGCGTTGGCTGAGGCGCATTTTTGAGTAGGATTTCAGAGACTATTTCAGGAGCCGCCTGATCTCGCCAAATATTTGAGCTAAATTGCTGACACGGAGCCGCCTGAGGAATCCATACATCAATTCCCATTGCCGCCATTATGCTTCGCTGATGCCCAATCATGCTTTCATTTTCACCTATTCAAGGCTTGTTATTCTAACGGGATTCACTCTGTTTTGCTGAACTTTTATAAATCAATTAGACCACTCTATTTCTCTATTGATTATGTAGACTTGCTCAGACTACTTTTGACTTAAAATTAAACAATTTATTCATAAATCAAACCGCTATAAACAATTATACGATCATTAAACTATTTTTCTTTTGCATTAGTTCAACTATCTCAACTGATTCAAATCCAATACGCCAATATAGTAGCTGCAAAACATCCAACTCATCTTGCGTGATAATTCGATCATTCCATAAACATATTTCTGCAACCCCAAGGATGCTTAACCGCTCACGCAGCAATAATCCTGAAATATCATTTAGGATTTCAGCCAAGTCTATTGGCTCATCAGAAATATCGCGATAGAACTCTAGTTCTTCTTTCGTTAAGATTCGATTGAGGATTTTTTCACGCACTTCGAGTTGGTTATCACTGTTAATTTGTTGCACATGCAACAAGGCATCAATCAAACGCACAATACTCGGTTTTACATCTTCTAAAGATGTAGGTGTATGTGCAGGCAACAGATTTAACTCATATTTGACTGTTTCAAGTAGTAATGCATCGAGCAAACCAATTTCACCATCTTCCTGAATAATTTTGGCCAGCTTGGTTAAGAACTGCCGTGAAATTGTTGCTGGCATGGTACCAATATTTTTACATGCCTCATGAAAAATTGAGATATGCACACGACCATCAAGATTCAATAATGCATCTACAATCGCACGACTCACTTCAGCTTCAGTCGGAATAAACTCTCGATACTGACGAATCATTAAAATAGCAACCATCACCTCACGCGAACCCGTTGCTGTTTGCAAGGCACGTTGGATCAATTCAGGCCGCTGCCAATTTTCACGAATCTCAGGGTTCAACGGTTTAATTGCATCTCGTATCGCAAAACTAATCGGTGACAAGCGCAGTAAAGGTAATGGTTGTGGCGAGTTCCATGGTGTTGCAACATCTGGACTAGCTTCTTCTAGTGAACGGAATAAATAAAATAGCGGCTGGTTTCGCAGTTTTTTTAAATTTTCTAGTTGCAGGTCATGAATGAGCGCCGGATTTAATTCAAAAATACGCTGTTCAATACTTGGGTGAATATTCATCCAGTTTTGCGGACTGAGTGAGTTTGCAAAACACATATGAGAAATCGATTCCGCATATTCACTATGAATTTGCGAACCTGAATGATGCACATAAATCCTTAATAAGGTTTGAATATTGGCATCATTTTGAATCAGACGTTTGGTTTTCTGATCATTGCGATAGGTTCGAGAACCCAAAGAGATATATTTAATAAAGCGGGAAATCAAAACACCCAAGCTTCCGATCAACCAAATGACCGCGCCAATCGCTACAAAGAGGGTTTCAAACTTATTGTCCCGTGCTTGTCCATTTTTATAGAAACCACGTTTTGCAATTTTACTACCCCACTGACTAAAGGTCGTCAAACCGCTATATAAGATTTTCAAACGGGTATTTTCCGCAGCTTCCCCTGACAAGATTTTATTAAATTCATGGCTCAGCAAACCATACATTTCCATCTCATCTAAGGTTTGTAATGCACCCCAGGTTAAAATGATCGATGTATCTCGAGGGCTAAAACCTGCGGTGAGTGCATTTACACCCACTTCATCGGGTAAGACATAAAGTGCAGGAGTATCGATTAGAAAGGTATCTGCCAGCTGCTCCGTCATACGCAGTGCAACACTTTCTTCAGGAATACTTTCTATCAGACTCAGACGACGCGCACCCAACTGTTTAGCAAGTGAATAACCACCTAAGCGAAAGGTGTAAAAATCATAGAGAACTGAAACCAACATAATCAGCAGTACAGCAGCCACTAAAAATGGGCTAAGAACATGCCAATAGATAGACTGAGTGGAATCATAATAATCCACAATTAAACCGACAATTACATTAATAATTGCGACGGTCAAAAACACTGCCGCCATACACATGGTGACAGGCCAAAACATATTTTTGTTTTTTATAAAATCATAACCCACACGTCTCAATGTAATACCCTTAAGCTACATTGTCTTTTGTTTGCTCATCATAAATGAAAAAAGCGGGAAATTCCCGCTTTTTCAGTGTGTTTTCAGCAGATTATTCTTCGCGAACACCTGTTAAATCCACAGAAGCTGCATCAATGTTAACATCAATATAGGCTGGCTTTTCATTTTTTGCAGAGTCATTACGCTTACGCTCTAAAGCTGCCAAATATTCAGCATCAATACCGCCTGCCACATATTTACCATCAAATACCGAGCAATCAAAGTCCTGTAACTCAGGGACTTTCTTGGTGCGTACTGCAGATTTCAAATCTTCCAAATCTTGGAAAATTAGGCGATCAGCACCAATAATTTCACGAATTTCTTCTACACTTCGTTCAGACGCAATCAGTTCAGATTTGGCTGGCATGTCAATACCGTACACGTTTGGATATTTCACCATCGGTGCAGCAGACGCAAAGAATACTTTTTTCGCACCCGCATCACGCGCCATTTGAATGATTTCGTTACAAGTCGTACCACGAACAATCGAGTCATCGACCAATAGTACGTTTTTGCCTTGGAACTCTAGCTCTACAGGGTTAAGCTTTTGACGCACAGATTTCTTACGAAGTTGCTGACCGGGCATAATGAAGGTACGACCGATATAACGGTTCTTCATGAAGCCTTCACGGAATTTCACACCTAAGGTATTTGCAAGCTCGAGCGCAGAAGTACGTGAAGTATCAGGAATTGGGATCACGACATCGATATCGTGCTCATCACCCCATTCACGTAGAATTTTCTGAGCAAGTTTTTCGCCCATTTTCAAACGTGCTTTGTAAACTGAAATACCATCAATAGTCGCATCTGGACGCGCAAAATAAACGTATTCAAAGATACAAGGACGATATTCAGGGGCTACTGCGCACTGCTTGGTCGACATCACGCCATCAGCAGTAATATAAATTGCTTCACCCGGTGCAATATCACGTTCAACCTTAAAGCCGAGCGCTGTAATTGCGACAGATTCAGACGCAATGATATATTCCATACCATTTTCAGTTTCACGCGAACCGTAGATCAATGGACGAATACCATTTGGATCACGGAAACCCACAAGGCCCTGACCTGTGATCATAGCAACAACCGCATAACCACCTTTGCAACGTTCATGCACACGTGAAACCACGTGGAATACATCTTCAGCGCTTGGTGTAAGTTTTGCGCGTTTTTGCAATTCGTGAGCAAATACGTTTAACAATACTTCTGAGTCTGAATCGGTGTTCATGTGACGTAAGTCAGTCGTGAACAAGTCATCATGAATTTCAGCAGCATTGGTTAAGTTACCGTTATGTGCAAGCGTGATGCCATAAGGTGAGTTTACATAGAATGGCTGAGCTTCAGCACTGCTTGAAGAACCAGCAGTTGGGTAACGAACATGGCCAATACCATAATTACCCTGTAATGCACGCATATGACGTGTGTGGAACACATCACGTACCATACCCGTATCTTTACGCAGGAATAAACGACCATCCTGACAAGTTACGATCCCGGCTGCATCCTGTCCACGATGTTGTAACATCGTTAACGCATCAAACAACATTTGGTTAACAGGTGATTTACCAGCTATACCAACTACTCCACACATAGCAACCTCGCAGACAAGCTAGGGTTAATAAAAAGGATTATTTGTTGACTCACCCGATCCAGAACGTCCGTGCTTGTTCTGCGACTCAGATGGTAGGTCTGAAGATTTCTGAGCATCTTCAGACTGAATATGATGAAGTGCTTGATTTGCAGCATCTTTGGACAATTCGGTTGCCCAAGGCGCATATGGCAATAATGACTGAACCATTTTAGATTGTTTCCAATGTGGTGAACTTTCTACCCAAGGACCTAGCCCCTGCATAGTGATCAACACCACCAACAATCCTTTCAAGCTTCCAAAAACACCACCTGCCAGTCGATTTAAAGGACCAAGCTTTAATGTTTTCAAAATGCTGTTCAATAACCATGTAGCGACCCAAGTCATGACTACAATCAACAATACAATAAATGCGAACGCGGCAATCTTCTGTACCACTGGATCTGTACTTAAAGATGTCATCGAAGGTGCAAGGACGGTTGCATACTTTGCCGCAATGACAAGTGCAAGAATCCATCCAATGAAGTTCGCAAAGGCTTTTACAAATCCTTGACGCAAACCGTTAAGCCCTCCAATGAGCAAAATAATCAGTATAAAGATATCAATGGTATTCATGATATTTACAATGCGTCTACGCAGTCTTTTACAAGTGTCGGACCTGTATATATGAGGCCACTATACACTTGTACAAGGCTTGCTCCTGCTTTTTGTTTCGCAACAGCATCCGCGCCCGACAAAATACCACCCACACCGATCAATGGAATTTGACCGTTTAATACTTTAGCAAAAGCCGCCAAACATGCCGTACTTTTCTCAAAGACTGGCGCGCCGGATAGACCACCAGCTTCATCACCAAATGGAAGGCCTTCAACACCTTCACGTGACAAAGTCGTATTGGTGACAATCAGACCATCAATTTTAAATTTTAACAATTGTTGTGCAATAAAATTAATGTCTTCTGGTTCTAGATCTGGTGCAACTTTAAGTACTAAGGGTACATAATGTTGATTTTCATCCGCCAACTCGAGTTGACGTTTCTTGAGTGTCTCTAACAGCTCAGTCAAAGCATCACCGCTTTGTAAGCTGCGAAGATTTTTAGTGTTAGGAGATGAAATATTAACCGTAATATAAGAAGCGTAGTTATAAACTTTTTCTAGACAAATCAGATAATCGTCAACTGCTTTTTCAACAGGTGTAACTGCATTTTTACCGATATTGATCCCAAGTACACCCTTAAATTTTGCAGCTTTGACATTTTCGATCAGCTGATCCACGCCATCATTATTAAAGCCCATACGGTTAATAATGGCTTTTGCTTTCGGTAAACGAAATAAACGCGGTTCAGGGTTACCTGATTGTGGAAGTGGTGTAATTGTACCAATTTCAATAAAGCCGAAGCCCTGGCTCGCCAGCGCATCGATATAAGCACCGTTTTTATCAAGACCGGCTGCTAAACCAACAGGATTAGGAAATTCGATTCCCATACATGTCACTGGTTTAGACGCCACGTTTTGACGCATCATTCCCATCTTGTGAGAAGATTTCAACAGCGATAATGTCAGCTCATGTGCACGCTCTGGTGCTAAAGTAAACAACAAAGGGCGGGCTAGAGAATACAACATATCTATAAAAGTCTACTGCTTTTTAAGTCGGCATATTATAGGCACAGCACAAATAAAACACCATGCTTAGCAGATCTTTATTTTTACCGATTATTGTACACTCGCTGTTAATTTGACCTGTCCCGCTTCAGAACTTAATTCCATCTTTTCAATACTTAAGCCCATTTGAACCAATTGCGTCAAAAAATTGGCCAGAATTGCATAATTTTCATGCATCACTGCAATCTGTATTTGCTCACCGACTTGTTGCGATGCCACAGATAAACCCTGTTGTTGCGACACACGCTGAACTTTTTCCAACGCACTCAGTTGTGTATCACCTGCTGGTTTCATTGTGACGGCATTACTTTGCATCCAAACAACAGTATCTTTGAGTTCATTCACGCGCTTTTGTTGAAAATTTGCAGCTTTGTTCATATAAAACAGTGCCGAACCAATCGCTGCCACTACAACAAAAATCGTGGTAAAGATCACCATGACTCGTTCACGAGTAGAAAGTTGGTCTAAATAATCAGTGATGCGCTCAATTTGCCCATCTATACGTTGCTGTAGGTTTTCCATTTTTATCATTATTGTATTTTCACCAATCCAATCGCGCCGTTGGCACTTGGTTGAATATTCCCTAATTCGACTTTAAAACCTTGTTGTTTTAATTGATCAGTTAGGGTTTGTAGTACTTCTGCCGAATTGGCTTTTAGCTCCATATTTAACATCGAGGCTTCATAGCTCACACGATTTGCAGAAATTTGGTTTTGCATTAAAACTGGCCCGACACGGCTCAGTAAAGACAAAGCCTGTGCATTGCCCGTTTGACTCTGACGCAATTGTGATTCGAACTGGCTTTTCAGCGTTTGTTCAGTGACAGGATAGCTTTGACCAAACCAATATTTAAACTGATCAATCGCTTGTGCCGCAGTGATATTGGCCACTTTTTTGTATTGACACCAGCGAACTGCATCATAACTAAACTGAGTAATTAGAGCCGCAACCAAAACAGCTGCACAAGCTTTCCAATAACCGCTTACACCCGTATTGGTTTTGGCTTTCGGCAAAACATTCAGTGGATGTTGTTTCGGTTTTTTTATATTGGGTAGTTCATAATGAAACGATTCAATGTGATCATGCGTTACAGCGGCTTCAAGACTATGCGTCTGATCTGAACTTAGATTTGAAATCTTATAGTTCGGCTGACCAATTTGATAATCTAAGTACAAAGCCAAATCATCAACGGATTGCCCGACATATTCACCATTTCGGACCAATAAATGACCGCTGACATTTGCCAAAACATGTTGCCCAGCTTCTGGGCTTGGCAAGACCAAAAAGTCAGGTAATAACGAAATGACTTTTACAGGAATTAGCGTCAAAGCATGCTGCATCGTTTCAACTGTACTATGCGCAATCCCCATGACCGTTAATTCATCCGGACTTTGAAAATGATGCAATACTTTCATTGCATCTAAAGGCAAAATGACATATTCCTCAAGTAAATATTTTACGCCGTCTGGGCCAAGTTTTTTATATTGGTTTTTTGGAAAATTTTGCTGAATGATTTGTACATCACGACTTGGAAAGAAAACAACCGCTTCCTTTCCCGCATGTGGCTGAATTTCCTGAATCAATTGTTCAAGTGTCGATGACTGCTTCCAGAAATCCCCTTCTGACCATTGCCAAACCCCATTGGCTTCGGGCATCCATAAATACAACATTAATTTTTCTGCCGTTTTAATTGGTTTTTATGTTGATGGTATAAACGTTTTAATTTGTGTCGACAATCCTGGAGCAATGACCGCTTGTTCATAAATGCGCGCTTCTGCCAAAGCATAGGGATTAAAATATTCTGAGACCAAAACACTGGCCATATGTGCCACAACGTTCATATGGCACACCACCACAATAGACTCATACGGTAAATGTGACAACCATTCCACTGCAACTTTGGCATCATCTTCCGGTTTGATGGCATTACAAATAACCACAGGCACATGTGGAAAATGTTTTTGCAAAGATGAAAGTGTTTGCTGCGCACGCAGTAGCGGACTCACCACAAAAACGTCTGGTTGAATTATATCTTTCAAATATGCTGCAGTTTCTGCCGCTTGAGTTTGTCCGCGCGCTGTTAAAGGACGCTTTTCATCATTCCCCATTACTGGCGGAGCAGCTTCGCCATGCCTAACCAATGTCAGTTGCATAAAATTCCCTATTCTATTCCGCACATTATATACAGCCAGTATGACAAAGCTATGTGTATTGCATATTAATCAGCAAACTTAAACTTGCTGATGTGGCAAGACAAATTCAACATCACTACGATGGCCATTTTTCATCAATGACAATGCAATGTTCAGTGCCGGCGCACCTTCAAAAATCACTTCGTACAAGGCACTGGTAATTGGCATATACACACCGAGCTCGTCAGAGCGTGCGCGTACTTGCACAATCGTATTAATCCCTTCCGCAGTTTGTCCCAGTTCTTTGGTCGCTTGCTCTAAGCTTTTACCACTACCGAGTGCAAAGCCGACTTGGTAATTACGGCTGAGCGGACTACTACAAGTTGCAAATAAATCACCGACACCAGATAAACCTAGGAATGTTAATGGGTTTGCGCCTAATTTCACTGCAAAGCGGCTCATTTCTGCCAAAGCACGTGTCAAAATCATACTCTTGGTATTTTCACCGACACCATAAGCCGCAGCCAGACCCATCGCGACTGCATAGATATTTTTCAGAGCACCGCCCAATTCCACGCCATGCACATCATCACTTGCAAATACACGGAATAATGCACTGTGCAGCGCTTGTTGAACAGCATAACGAACCAGTTCAGATTGGCTTGCAATCACAGTCCCCGCAGGTTGCCCCGCAACAATTTCCTTCGCCAAGTTTGGCCCTGAAAGCACACCATAAGGGACTTCAGGAAGTTCTTCACGAATAATATCGCTCATAAAGCTAAAGGTATTGGCTTCAATACCTTTGGTTAAAGACACCACTGCTTGTGACGTGATAAAAGGCTTGATCTGCTGTAAAACACTACGGAAAGAATGGCTCGGAATGGCTACCAAAATAATGTCACGATTACATACTGCTTCTTCTAAATCTGAAACAGCGAGCAAACCTGCTTCTAATTGAAAATCTGGCAAGTAACGTTTATTAATATGTGTTGCATTGATATCCGCAGCCACCGCCTCATCACGAATCCATATCATGGTGTCACAGCCATTACGTACTGCGGTATTGGCCATCGCAGTACCAAAACTCCCACCACCCAACACCGTAACACGTAGTGCCGTTTTTTGGTCAACTGACACAGGGCTAACAAGACTTGCAAAATCAAGTTCTGACATTGTTCTTTTATCCTAATTTCTTTACTGATCGATCTTGATCAATCGACCTATTTTTCACTTTTATTGGTTTGCTTTATGCCAATGGCTTACAAAGTCAGCAGACTGTATTTCAGCACGCGGTGGAATGGCTTTCACTGCTGTACCGATATAAATAATGCCTGAAATCAAATCATTTTCCGTTAAACCCAAGGCTTGTTTAAACAATTTAGATTCAACCACCGCCCCACTACGCCACATAGTTGAAAAGCCCTGTGCTTGTAAAGAGAGCAAAAAGTTTTGTACTGCTGCGCCTGAACTTAAAATTTGTTCGAAATGCGGAACTTTGGGATGATCTTGTAATTGAGTTAAAGCCAAAACCAATAGTGGCGCACGAAATGGATGGTGTTTCACACGTTCCAACTGCGCTTCTTCTGTTTGTCCAGTATCGGCTAAAGCATGTGAAAGCAACTCACCAAATGCTTCACGTTCAGTTTCAGGAATAATCACGAAACGCGTAGGCTTAAGACGATGATGATCTGGCGCCGTTAAAGCGGCTTGAAACGCATTTTCCAATTGCTCAGCATTCGGCGCAGGTTCAATTAAATGACCAATCGACTGACGCTGATGAATATTTTGATGAACTGTATCAACTGCTGATTTTAGAATTGACATCTATACACTGTACTTTAAAACGTTTGCTCAAGATTAGCATATTCTCAATAACTTACTCTAGAATGTTTGCGTCAGACTCGGTGCTTATTTGTTAAGTCAGCTTTATTCACAGATTTACTATAAAAAAACCGCATAACTTGTACAGCAGTTCCCTGTTCTATAAGAAATTTTATGTTCAAATAAATCAAATTATTTCTAACTCGGGGCACCGCATGAAAAAATTCAACAAAACTGTTGCCATTGTTAGCACGCTAAGCGCAACTGTGCTTTTAGCTGCATGTACATCTACGCCAACAAAATCTTTAGCGATTCAAAAACCAAATAATCAATATGAAGTGACTGCCGTAGGTAAAACCAGTTTAGCGGCAAAAAATAATGCAATTGCAGCTGCAAATAGTACCTGTGGTAAAAATGCGACCCCTGTCGTCGTAGATGAAAAGCAAGAATACAACGGAGTTTTAAAAGGCGTGGTCGATGAAAAGACAGGTCAAATGATTCAGGCGGCGGCTGGCGTACTTGGCACCATTACTGGAAATAGCGGTAGCATCAGCAAAGATGATGATTACCAAACCGTACTAACCTTTAGTTGCCGTGCAAACTAAAACGCTAGTCTGTGATTTTGTTTTGTCATTAACTCAAAATGAAATTATCGTCATGAAATAATTGTTATGAAATAGTCGAGATGAAATAAAAAAGCCTGCAAATCTGCAGGCTTTTTAGAAGCAAAATTAGCAATAACCGTCTAAACGGGTTAAAGGTAATTTTTGACCAATGGCTTTTTCAATTTCAGGTAGTGAAAAAGCATCATCTTCAGACAAGAAACTAATACTGACACCACGTGTTCCTGCACGACCTGTACGACCGATACGGTGTACATAATCATCAGACTGTTCAGGAAGTGTAAAGTTCACGACATGAGAAACGCCATCGACATGGATACCACGACCTGCAACGTCTGTTGCAATCATGATGTTATGTTGACCATTTTTAAACTGATCAAGCATTTTCAAACGCTTATCTTGAGCGATTTCACCTGACAACATCACCACTTTATAACCGTCTTTTTTGAGATGATCATAAAGTTTACGCACTTGATCACGACGGTTGGCAAAGATCATGACCTTTTCAATTGGTTCATCACGTAAGATGTCTTCCAATAATTTATATTTATCAGACTTCGCCACCATGTAGACACGTTGCTCTACATCTGCATTGGTTTTTTTCTCAGGTTCAATTTCAACAGTTACTGGTTCAAACAACCATTGCTGTGCCAAATTTAAAACATCATAACTAAATGTTGCAGAGAACATCAAAGTTTGTCGTTGTTCTTTACGTGGTGAAAAGCGCACGATACGTTTTACAGATGGGATAAAGCCCATATCTAATAAACGGTCAGCTTCATCAATCACTAAAAATTCAATTTGATCGAGCCAAACTTCTTTTTGTTCCACAAAGTCAATTAAGCGACCTGGGGTTGCAACCATAATGTCGACAAAATTACGATTTAATAGATTTTTTTGCTTATCAAAATCTACCCCACCGAGCAAAGTCATGACATTGAGATCAGTGTATTTCACTAATTCTTTAGCATCACTTTCAATTTGCAATGCAAGCTCACGGGTTGGTGCAAGAATCAATGCACGCGGTTCACCACGATAACGCTGTTCCTTAATTGGATTATTCAACAAGTCATTGATCACACTGACCAAGAAAGCCGCAGTCTTCCCAGTACCAGTTTGAGCACGACCAATAGCGTCATGTCCAGCCAATGTAAATTTTAAAACCTTTTGCTGAATAGGCGTCATATCCTTAAAACCCAAAGCATCAATGGCTTTTTTAAGGTTCGGATGTAAATTTAAGGTTTCAAAACCTGATGACATATAGATGTGCCCTAATTGAATAATCACAAAATTGCTGAAGCATTATAAACAAAAAACGCCCCAATTTACATTGGAGCGTTTTTGAGTACATTCAGACGATTAGTCTAAAGGTTGTACTTCTTCAGCTTGGAAGCCTTTTTGACCTTTAACAACGCTGAATTCTACGCGTTGGCCGTCACGAAGTGAACGGTGGCCTTCGCCCATAATTGCGCGGAAATGAACGAATACGTCGTCGCCGCCGTTACGTTGAATAAAGCCAAAGCCTTTAGTGTCGTTGAACCATTTAACAACGCCTTGTTCACGAGCTGTCATAAGTTAATCCTTATCGTATTTAAAAAAGAAGGACCACCCGGTGTTGCAAACAGCAGACCAAACAAGGTTAAAAAAAATATTTTTATTTCTAAGCTTGTAATCATTCTGTAAAACTATCAACAAAATCCCGGTTACATCCAAATATATCAAGAGTTAAGAGGCTTCACAGCCAACAAAAATCTTAACAACGCAACGAGCTTAACACGGGTTTACCGCAATTAATAGATTTTTTTGATCTATTTTCCTTTTGAATATTCTTATTTTTTCACATCGTTTGAGTTATAAATCACAAAGGATTTTTACCTATTTTAGGTTGGGATTTGGCACTGTATTTGCTAATATTTCCATTGAAATGTAAACATGTTGGATCTGCTTCGTGAGTGACAGCCAAAATTCGCTTTTAACTGTAGATGCAATGGGTAAACCCTGCCCGATGCCACTATTGATGCTCAAAAAAGCTTTAAAGAAAAGTCCAGACCAATCTTTATTGTTAAAGTCATCCGATCCGCACAGCCAACAAGATGTATCACGATACTGTCAAATACATCATTTAAACTGTGAAATGCGCAAAATTTCCGATTCTGAGTTTCATTACTTAATTGAATCTTAAAAAGATTCAGTTAAACTAAATTGCTTCATAATTGAATAAAAGTTTACATTTCTATACCCAATTTTCCATAATTTACGGAAATATTGGATTAAGATGAATCTTAGTTATTGGGCTTACCCATTTTTAGTTCTCAAGGAGAAAACATGAGTGACAGCAGCAATCAATTGATGCCCCTGTCATTATCGGCACCTGGGGTGAATCTTGGTGCTTATATTAGTACTGTTAATCAGATTCCAATTTTATCGGCCGAACAAGAAAAAGAGCTGGCCGAACGTTATTATTATGACCAAGATTTAGACGCAGCTAAAATGCTGGTGATGTCACATCTTCGTTTTGTTGTGCATATCGCACGTAGCTATGCAGGCTACGGTTTGCCACAAGGTGACCTGATTCAAGAAGGTAACTTGGGCTTAATGAAAGCGGTAAAACGTTTTGACCCAAACATGGGCGTACGTCTCGTATCTTTTGCTGTACATTGGATTAAAGCAGAAATTCATGAATATGTGATTCGTAACTGGCGTATTGTCAAAATTGCGACCACTAAAGCGCAGCGTAAATTATTCTTTAATTTACGTAGCTTAAAAAAGTCCTCTAAAAAATTAACTTTGGCTGAAGCACAGTCGATTGCCAATGACTTAAATGTAACACCCGAACAAGTCTTAGAAATGGAAGGCCGTTTAACAGCTTATGATGCTGCGTTTGAAGCTCAAGGTGATGATGACGATGAAGGTTCGACCCATGTCGCTCCTGCCCTTTATCTCGAAGATAACCGTTACGACCCTGCGCGTTTAGCGGAAGATGAAGATTACGAAGAACAAAGCACTTCAGCTTTACATGAAGCCATGGATCAGTTGGATGACCGTTCGCGTAACATCTTACAACGTCGCTGGTTAGATGACGAAAAGTCGACACTGCATGAATTGGCGGCGGAATATAATGTATCTGCTGAACGTATTCGTCAGTTGGAAAAAAATGCGATGGAAAAAATTAAAGTCGCAATGTCTTCAAACTAAGTTGAAGACTTTTCCCAGTCATTCTAAAAAAGAGCATTTCGATGCTCTTTTTTATGTCTGAATAGTATTGAATGACAAACTACAACACAAAAACTTTGGGCATTTTTGCTTTAACCCTGCGCGCTAAATATGCTATGGTTATGCGCAAATTTTGTTAAGGTGAATGCACATGTGGATTGCCATTTCCGCACTTAACTTAGCTTTTGCTGTGATGCTTGGTGCCTTTGGTGCACACGGATTAAAAGCGCGCGCGACTGAAGCCCAATTGGCTTGGTGGCAAACTGCAACGGACTATTTCTTTTATCATGCACTGGGCTTACTTGCCCTCGCGATCTTATCCAAAGTCATTCCCCAACTTCCAATAAAAGCCAGTTTCCTACTTATACAAATTGGTATTTTCTTCTTCTGTGGTTCTTTATATGTGATGGCTCTAGGTTTACCACGCAGTCTCGGTGCCATTACTCCAATTGGTGGAGCGTTAATGATTGCTGGATGGCTTATATTGGCCTGGAATGCATTTAAATACGCAAAATAATTAACAACAGATATTGGCCTTACTCAATAGGTAAGGCAGCAAGAACGGAATCCACAAATGCAAATCTATTTAAACGGCGAAGCTACACAAACCGAATGTGTCAACCTCTTGCAATTGGTTCAACAATTACAACTGGAAGGCAAACGCTTCGCTGTTGAAAAAAATGAAATGATCATCTCGAAAAGTAAATTGGAACAAACCCCAATTGCAGAGCAAGATCATATTGAAATTATTCATGCCGTAGGTGGCGGCTAAAATGGAGCTCCCATGGAAGATACACCCCTAATCATTGGTTCACGTACATTTAATTCACGACTTTTAGTTGGTACAGGTAAGTACAAGGACTTAACGGAAACTGACCAGGCCATTCAAGCCAGTGGTGCTGAAATTGTGACCGTTGCCATTCGCCGTGTGAATATTGGTCAGCATCCAGACCAGCCGAACTTGCTTTCAGTGGTTCCACCTGAGAAATATACGATTTTGCCAAATACAGCAGGTTGTTTCGATGCGAACAGTGCGGTCCGTACTTGCATGTTGGCGCGTGAACTATTAGATGGTCACAATCTGGTTAAACTTGAGGTTTTAGGGGATGAGAAAACCCTATATCCAAATATTACTGAGACTTTAAAAGCTGCACGCACGTTGATTGACGATGGCTTTGAAATCATGGTTTATACCTCAGACGACCCAATTGTGGCACAAGAACTCGAAAGCATGGGCTGTGTAGCGATTATGCCTTTAGGTAGCCTTATTGGCTCAGGTTTAGGTATTCTCAACCCACACACCATTTCGATCATTAAAGACAATGCCAAAGTACCTGTTTTGGTCGATGCTGGTGTGGGTACTGCAAGTGATGCAGCGATAGCGATGGAATTGGGCTGTGATGGCGTATTAATGAATACAGCAATTGCAGCTGCACAAAACCCTGTTCTGATGGCTTCAGCGATGAAAAAAGCAGTTGAAGCAGGTCGTGAAGCTTTCCTAGCAGGACGTATGCCTCGTAAACGCATGGCAAATGCCAGTTCACCTGAAACTGGATACTTCTTTAAATAAGAACTCATTCACGGTATAAAAGAGGACTCTATTGAGTCCTTTTTTTGATTTTGCAAACCTGATAATAATGAAAATATCCCATATATTTTGTACTTTGAGTCTTTGTGCCGCATCTAGTTGGCTGTCAGCCCAAGTGCCCAGCACAACCAAATCACTTGCACCGCAAGGTTGGAACATTTTGATGGCTACGACTGGCGACCTAAACAAAGATCAAAAGCCAGATATTGCGATGATCGTGGAAAAACAAAAAGTCGATGTGGCGACCTATGATGACGATGGCAAAGTCGTTCACAACCATCCACGACAACTCATCGTGTTTTTTAAAACCGCAAAGGGATATCAACGTATCGTTGAAAACAACAGCATCCCCGTCGCTCAGCAGCCCAATTCATGCCTACTTGACCCACTTGCTGAAGCAGAAGACATTCAAATCAGTAAAGGCAATTTACTCGTTCATTTTAGTTATTTTATGGCTTGTGGTGGCTGGGAATGGCCCCGACATAGTTATACCTTCCGTTGGCAAAATCAACACTTTGATCTGATTGGTTTTGACTACAATAGCTTTCACCGAGCTTCTGGTGAAGAAACATCGAAAAGCTATAATTTTTCGACCTTAAAACGTAAGGAAATTGTAGGCGGTAATATGTTTGAAGATGCCAAAACTCAGACCAAATGGTCAACCTTCAAAGCACCGAAGCAACTGACGCTTAAAAATATTAACTTTGATGATTTCTATACACAGTTCGAGTATTAAGCTAAACCTGAGCAATAAAAATCTAGCAATAAAAAAACCGCCAATTTCGGCGGTCTTTTTTAATTCAATTTGAATACACAACTTAAGGAATCAATCCTTCATCACGCATCGCAATTTGAACTGATTGACGCTCTGCAACTTTGTTACGCAATGCAATGATATTTTTATATGGCGTTAAATCATGACCGATGCCATTTGACCAATTTGTCAGTACAAAGAGATAGGCATCTGCAGGGCCAAAGTTATCATCGACCAAATAGTCGTTATCCGATTCACCAATTGCTTTATCGATATATGTCAATAAACGATCAATTTCTGCATAAGCTTTTTCTTTAGCGTCTGCATCTAGTGGAGCACCAAAGAATACGGCATAAGCATCATGTAATTCTGAGTTCAAATAGCCAAGCCATTCTAAAACTTTGGCACGACCTAAACCTGATGGCGGAATCAAGTCTTGTTTTGGATCATGCTGTGCAAGAAACGGTAAAATGGCCACGTTCTCGGTCAGGATCAAACCTGGGTTAATTTCTAATGCAGGTACATAACCTTTTGGGTTGATCTCGAAATAATCCACCCCTTTTTCTGTTTTATGGTTTTTTAGGTCAACACGGACCAAATCAAAATCGACATTAATTTCATTTAAAATTATATGTGATGCTAATGAACATGCACCTGGAGAATAATAAAGCTTCATATCTGATCCTTGTTATGTACTATTCAATGTTTTAAATCTCTTCTGTCAAACTTTCAAGTGATCAAACCTGTAAATTGCAAAAAAGCGTAAATGCTGAAACACATATACTCATTGACTATTGTCCATAATCAAGAAGATTTCAAGTCAATCTGTTATGCATTTTTATACTCAGTTGTTTTAACATAGCCGCGTTTAAGATTTGATGAAAAGTTACCGTGTTACAACTTAAAAAAGAACAATGGTTTTCCAATATTCGTACCGATGTGCTCGCTGGCTTAGTAGTTGGACTGGCGCTAATTCCAGAATCGATCGCCTTTTCAGCTATTGCTGGGGTTGACCCTCAGGTTGGTTTGTACGCTTCGTTTTGTATCGCCGTCACCATTGCCTTATTTGGTGGTCGTACAGCAATGATTTCAGCTGCTACGGGTGCGATGGCCTTACTTATGATCACATTGGTCAAAGATCATGGTTTGCAATACCTTTTGGCTGCCACGGTTTTAACTGGTGTCATACAAATCATTGCTGGCTATTTTAAAGTGGCAAAACTCATGCGCTTTGTCTCGCAGTCAGTGGTGTATGGTTTTTTAAATGCACTCGCGATTTTGATTTTTGTCGCACAGCTACCTGAAATTTCAAAGATGGATAGTTTGGGCTATGTCTTTATGCTTTTAGGACTTGCAATAATTTATCTTTTTCCATATCTACCTAAAATTGGCAAAGCCATTCCATCACCGCTGATTTGCATTATTGTTCTCAGTGGCTTGGCATTATTTTTAGGTGCTGACCTGCGTACTGTGAGTGATTTGGGTAAGTTTCCAGAGACTTTACCTATTTTCTTGATTCCTGAAATTCCTTTCAATCTTGAAACCCTCACGATTATTTTTCCCTATTCCATTACCCTAGCAACAGTTGGCCTATTAGAAACCATGATGACCACGACAGTGATCAATGAAGTCACTGGAACTGAAGGAGATCGTCATCAGGAATGTTGTGGTCAAGGGATTGCCAATATTGTCAGTGGTTTTATGGGCGGCATGGCAGGTTGCGCCATGATTGGGCAGTCGATTATTAATGTCAGCTCAGGTGCGCGAACTCGCCTCTCCACTTTGGTTGCAGGTATATTTTTGTTGTGTTTGGTGGTGTTCTTAAAAGACTGGCTGGCTTATGTCCCAATGGCTGCCTTAGTCGCGATTATGGTCATGGTGTCGTTTACCACTTTCCAATGGAATTCAGTCAAGCAATTTTCAAAGCATCCAATGTCTTTTAATGTCGTGATGATTACTGTGGTGATCGTGGTGCTTGCAACACATAACTTGGCGCTTGGCGTATTGGTTGGTGTGCTCCTCTCTGCGTTGTTTATTATCAATCAATTAGAAAGTTCGGTAAAAGTCATATCAGAACTTAAAGACAACGTCCGTAGTTACACGGTCTATGGACAAATTTTCTTTAGTAGCTCTGAGAGTTTTTATCAATTTTTTGATTTTCAGGAGAGGGTTAGTCATGTGCGAATTGATCTGAGTCATGCCCATATTTGGGATATTACCTCAGTCAATATTTTAAAAAATGTCGTGCAAAAATTTGAGTCAAAACACATTCAAGTAGAGGTCTTTGGCTTAAATGAAGCAAGTAGCACTTTACTTGACCGTGTCAGTGACTAATGGATTTTTGAATATTCACTTTGAATCAAATCAATTTTCAATAAAGTGTGACCTATTGAAACCCTATGCAGGATGTATATAGCAAAGGGTTTCAAAGATCGAAGCTCTGATGTGTAATGACATTACATATAATACTAAGCCTATAAAAAAGAGAAAAATTCACCATTCATTCGATTTAACTGTATAATTCATCTCATAAAATTATAACTATTAAAAATAAAACAAAGATTTGATGTGACTTTCTATATATTTTTTTAAAGGCTCTAGACTAGCAGAATAGATATGTTAGTCTAGAATCATGATAGAAAACAGTAAATTAAGTCACTATAAGATTAAAAAAATTATTCAGTGCTTTTGCATTGATATTCCTGCTTCTAAAACAGCC
>NZ_VOZT01000112.1:0-4023 GCF_013419625.1 Acinetobacter sp. YH12070
GAGTATTTTGATTATCATCTTAAAGAAACAGAATGGCGTTGGATGAGGGAGCCTAATGAGCTAGCAACAGAGTTGTGGGACCTCATTAGGTAAAACTAAGTGCAAATCTGCTAGTCTAGAGCCTTTTAAATTGTGGATACACAAAATTGGGGGAATTTTGATGGTTTGGTTTTGGTCACGACACTGCATTCAAGCAAATCGGCTGCTGGTCTTAGCGAGTCTATTTTGCCTGCTATGTTGTATCGCTATACCCAGTTTTGCCAATGCCACCCCACAGATCTCAAGCAGTCATTGTCCTGTTGAAATTACCCATATTGCCACAGCTAAAAGCGCTGTCGAGCAAGAGCGCCCACGTACAGGTTGGCAAAATCTGCAAAAGCTTCCAGACACTTGGAATAAACGTTGGCCGGATTATCATGGTATCGCTTGGTACAAAATCCAATTTAAGTTGAACTGTGACCTCCATCAGTTAAATCAACCCATTGCTATCGCTATACAAGGCATCACCCAAAGTGGACGGGTTTATATAAACGATGCCCTACTTTGGCAAGATTATATTTCAGCAGAACATTTTTCGCGAAGCCAACATCAACCTAGACTATTGAACTTGCCTAGCTCAAGTTTAAAGCAAGGTGTAAATACCATTTGGGTGCAAGTGTATGGTTCGGTGACCCAAAAATCAGGACTCAGTTCAGTTCAAATTGGGGAATACCCGCAAGTCTATGACACCTTTAAAATTTGGTTACTCGAACAACGACAATTAGTCGAACTCAATACGATGATTAATTTCGTCGTGGCTGTGTTCTTTTTTTTAGCATGGCTCGCCAATCGTAATGAAAGAGCTTACTTATGGTTAACCATCACTGGTATGTGTTGGGTGTTTTATAGCCTGTGTATTATTTTTAATGGGCCAATTGCATTTCTAACCACCGTACAGATCGACCGTATGCAAAATATCATTTTCTGCTTTTATACGGTTTTTGGCTGTATTGGTGCATGGTATTTTGCAAACCACCCATTTCCAAAAATTCAGAAACTATTATTAAGTCTTGCCACCATCGCCGCTCTCTGTATAGGTTTTGCGCCAGAGGCTTATTTAAAAACCGTCATCCAAATTTGTTTTAGCTTCTTTGTTTTAGTCTTTGTGGCCAAATGTATTAGCTATCCGTACTTGGCGTATAAAGCCAAAATGGCCGAAACCTATTTGCTTGCAACGCTGTATCTGATTTATTTACCGATTGCGGTACATGATGCGCACTTTATGATGACCATGGAAGGTCATGCACTCTCGCCGTATACTGGGCCACTGACCACCCTCGTCTTGGGCGGTGTACTGGCTTTGCGTTTAGCTCGACATACCCGTCAAATTGAGCGTTTTAATAAGACCTTAACTGAAAATGTGCAACGAGCTGAACTGAAACTCGCGACCTCACTTGGTCAACAACATCAACTCGCGCTTGAAAATGCACGACTTCAAGAACGAATTCATTTATCTCATGACTTACATGATGGTTTAGGCGGATCAATTGTCCGTTCAATTTTATTGTTAGAACAAAATGACAAAATTGAAAAACCACAAATCATGTCGATGCTTAAACTATTCCGTAATGATTTAAGACAAGTCATCGATTCAGGTTCAAGTATAGGGACGAAAGTTCCAGACACCCCGATCGAATGGGCGGCGCCGATTCGCCATCGCTTTGTACAGCTCTTTGAAGAATTAGACATGAGCTCAAGCTGGAAATTTGCTGCAGAATGGATTCACTCACCCACTGCGACCCAATGTCTCAATTTGACTCGTGTCGCTGAAGAAACCCTAACCAATATTTTAAAGCACAGTCAGGCAAGCAAAGTTCAACTCAGTTTGTGCGAAACAGAGACTCAACTGATCTTACGTATTGAAGATAACGGTATCGGCTTCAACCCTGACGAAGTTGAACAAGGGCTACATGTTGGCCTCCATAGTATGCAAACACGAATCCATCGTATCGGTGGTGAATTTAAAATACAGTCACAGCCGGGTTGTACCGTTCTTGAGGCCATTTTACCGTTTAAACATGATGATACAGATAGTGAAGATCTTGACGATAAAATCGCCTAGCTTAATGTTATTTCATCGCTTTTGAGCTGAGTAATTCACTGTACATTGCAAATCCTCGGCACGGCTTCCGTCGGTGAGATTGAGCAAAAAGCGGATATATTCACGGTAAAAAATTTGACTTGTGCATCTCAGGACTTAAAATACCGCATTCGAATTTTTTACATTTGCCAAAGTTATGTCGAACGATCAATTAGACCAGCACGCTGTAGATCTGGATAATCTAAACGAACACCGTGAAATCGTGACGTTTATGCGCCGCTCTGCGCCACTTAATACTTCGCAACGTACTGCGCTGGAACAATATGGTCATCTAATTTTGGAATACCCTGTTGGTGATTTGCGTCAGCATTTTGAACACCCTGAACGCCCATTAACTGTAGAGATCGGTTTTGGTATGGGTCGCTCTTTGGTACTGATGGCAAAAGCAAACCCAGAACGTAACTTTGTCGGCATTGAAGTACATGTTCCGGGTATCGCTCAATGTGTGTATGAAGCAGGTCTTGCAGGGTTAACTAACCTTCGAGTATTGGATGCTGATGCCATCCAAGTGCTACGTGAAATGCCAGACAACAGTATTAACACTGTGCAATTATACTTCCCAGATCCATGGCAGAAGAAACGTCATTTCAAACGTCGTTTTGTATCTCATGACCGTATGCCATTGGTTGAAGAAAAATTAGAAATCGGCGGCACATTCCACTCAGCGACTGACTGGGAACCGTATGCTGAATGGATGATCGAAGTTCTTGAAGAACGCCCACGTCTTGAAAACCTTGCGGGTAAAGGCAATAGCTACCCTCGTCCAGACTGGCGTCCACAAACTAAGTTTGAACGTCGCGGAATTGAAGCAGGCCATAAAATTAATGACTTCATCTTCAAAAAAGTATATTAATTTTTGAATGAAGCAAAAAACCACCGTTAGCGGTGGTTTTTTTAGGCTTTGAACAAAGCCTAATTAAACTTTGCGTATTAGATTAGACAGATACGAATATCAATGATATTCCTTCAACCAATTGCAGAAGACAAACGCATATTGAGATGCACCTGCTTGTTGACACTGCTAGTTTGAAATTTTTAGGTGAATGGAAGCGGAAGAAACATCAGCCTGAATATCGCAGACAATGGTGTAAACTACATATTGGTATAGATGCTAAAACTCTGCAAAAACGAGCTATTCAACTCAAAATGAATAATGTCAGTGATTTGCAATTGCTTGAAGATTTAATTGATCAAATCCAATTAGATGAGCAGATTAGTTCGGTCTATTTTCAAGTCAGGTAAATGAAGATGCTCGTATAGCCGTTGAATAAATTTACAGAGTTAGCCCACACACCCAAATTGTAAATTAAAATAGAATAGGCTAGATTTAACTTTTAAGTCTTTGTACAACAAAGCTGTAGAAATATATTAAATATATTAGGGCCAAAATATCCCCCTACTAGCAAGAGCTGCAGGATAAAATCATTAGTTTTATAACCAACCATCTTGCCCAAGCTGTTCACATTTACCAAAGAAGAAGTAACTATGACATATCGAATAATAATATACTTTTTATCACTTAATTTTGTAGCATGTGCTAATCATGCTTGTTTTTCTAATATAATTTGTGAAAAACCTGTAGAGTACTATAATAAGCCAGCAATCAACTTATTTATAAAAAAAGATAATGAATATAGACTAATCAATCCACCAGATAATAAGATTGGATTTTATATTTCATCTAAAGAGTTTAATAATAATTTATACTGAACCGTACCGGGTTTGTCGGAGACATTTTTATTTAAGTTAGGCCACCTGACCTAACGGGTTAATCTTATCATAGTACATTGCTTCAAACTCAAAAGGCGATACATAACCCAATGCGCTGTGTACACGCTTTTTGTTGAACCAATCTACCCAATTTAATGTCGCAAGTTGTACAT
>NZ_VOZT01000113.1:0-3468 GCF_013419625.1 Acinetobacter sp. YH12070
TCATGAGAAAGCCCATATAAATGGGTAGAGTACAAGTTGCTGTAGAAGCATTTTTAATTCGTCTGATCACAGATACTTTATAAAGTATTTTAATACTTTTTTGAATCCGTCAATGCGTAAGTCCTATAGTAGAAGTTGTCGCTGCTTTTATTACCCAAAGTTTGGCTTTGTTATCTGATGCAGCTCATATGTTTACTGATGTAGCCGCTTTAGCTATTGCTCTTGCCGCTATCAAAATTGGTAAAAAAGCCGCAGATGATAAAAGAACTTTTGGCTATCAGCGATTTGAAATTTTAGCGGCTCTGTTTAATGCGGTGATGCTTTTTGTGGTAGCAATATATATTGTATATGAAGCTTATCAACGTTTTACGAATCCTGCTGAAATTCAAAGTGTTGGAATGATGATTGTCGCGGTCATTGGTTTGGTCATAAATTTGATTTCAATGAAAATCCTTTCTGCTAGTGCTGAAGGAAGTCTAAATATAAAAGGTGCATATTTAGAAGTTCTTAGTGATGCTCTAGGATCGATAGGCGTGATTATCGGAGGAATAGTTATTTATTTTACCCAGTGGATGTGGGTTGATACCGTAATCGCTGTGTTAATTGGCTTCTGGGTCTTACCTCGAACTTGGATTTTATTAAAACAAAGTATTCATATTCTGCTTGAAGGAGTTCCTGATGAGATTGATATTGAGTCGTTAAGAAATGATTTATTGAAGCTAGAGGGCGTTGAAGGGATTCATCAGTTGAAAGTCTGGGCTATATCCTCAAGAAATATTCATTTAACTGCTCATTTGGTTGCTCCGAATAGCAATACAGATCAACTCTATCAAAAGGCCTTAGAAGTTCTAAAACATAATCATAATATTACTGAAATTACGTTACAAATAGAAAATACGAAATGTAATACATTGAACCAACATAAACACTAATTTGGACTTTAGTCTTCATATAGATGTTTTGTGTAACTTTAAAGTATACCCTAAAGTTACAATCTGGAAGTTCATGAAATTATGTATCATTTAAATGATTTTTAATCATAAGTAACATGTAACTTTAGTGTTAAAGAATTATAATTTACGAAATTGTTCATTTTTATCCAATTGGGGCGTGAAAAAGTGAAAGGCCAAAAAGTAGGGTATGTCCGGGTAAGTTCTGTCGAGCAAAACACTGGACGTCAACTTGAAGGAATTGAGGTCGACCGGATTTTTGTTGACCGTGCTTCAGGTAAAAATACTGACCGACCTAAATTTCAGGAAATGTTGAACTATGTCCGGGAAGGGGACAGGGTGATTGTACATTCAATGGATCGTTTTGCGCGAAGCCTAAAAGATTTGGTCACTGAAGTAGATAAACTGGTCAAACGAGGGATCGCCATCCAGTTTGTAAAAGAAAATATTACTTTTACAGCCGAATCCACCCCGATGGATAATTTGATGCTTCAAATGATGGGTGCTTTTGCACAGTTCGAACGTGAGATCATTTTAGAGCGGCAAAAGGAAGGAATAAAACTCGCCTCTGCTCAGGGGAAGTACAAAGGTCGGGTGCATAAACTAAAGCCTGACCAAGCTGAAGCTTTACGACAAGCATGGAAGGAGGGGAAGTATCCATCGAAAATGGCATTAGGGAAAGCTTTTGGGATTAGTCGTCAGGCGGTATACCGATATTTACAAGTTAGTGAATAGCTTATTGGGATTAGCAACTAAATTTAGTTTAACTTATAAAAATCATGAAACACTGTTCGAATTTTAAGCGTGGAACATGAATAATCAATAAAAAGCCGCTCTGCTGGTGCCCTATATTTCAGAACGGCTTGCTTTAATATAATGATATTTAAAGAGAAATATCAAGCATTACGTATAACGTGTATTATGTTAATTTTAGGAAAAGTGAAAAATAATCTACAATAGAATCTACGAAAAATTGGCCATCAATTATGCCTGATTTCTCCAGTGGAAATAATTGGATTGTGAGATCCCCCACTCAAAATCATAAATTAGAAAGAATTGAAGCATTTCTTTCCAATTATGCTTATAAACCTCACCGACATGATACTTATGCTATTGGCAGGACTCTTTCCGGAGTTCAAAACTTTCATTACAAAGGTACATTGCAACATAGCTTGCCAGGCATGACTATGGTTCTACACCCGGATGAAAAGCATGATGGTGAATCAGGAACATTAGATGGCTATCGCTATAGAATGATTTACATCGAACCAGCGATGATCCAAACCATTTTAAAGGGTAAACCTTTGCCTTTTATCAGACATGGCTTAAGTAATGATATTCGCCTGTTTAGGGCAATGGATAGCTTTCTAAATAATATAAATAATTATATGGATACCCTAGAAGAGGAAGATGCTCTATTTGATTTGGCAACTACACTGTGTGAAATTTCAGATACTTCATCTAACCAAAACAAAAAATTTGACTACAAGGCAGCAGAGAGAGCGCGTGAGTGTATTTTGGCGTATCCACATGAAAACTTAAGTTTGTCAGATTTAGAGAAACATGCTGATCGTGACCGCTGGAGCCTTTCTCGTGATTTCCGATTATTATTTGGAACTAGCCCACACCGTTATATGATCATGCGTCGCTTAGAAACAGTTAAGTTCTACCTTGCTCAAGGGGAGTCTATTGTTAATGCTGCTTTAAATGCAGGCTTTTTTGATCAGAGTCATATGACCAGACATTTTATAAAAACATTTGGTTTAACTCCCACTCAATGGAAAATGATAAATATTAAAAGATAGCCGTTCGATTTGAACGGCTAATTTGTCCTACAGCAGATTTATTCCATTAAGAAAATCTTTGAACATAAAAAGCCCTGATAAAATCAAGAGTATACCCATCAGCTTATTTAGCCGATTAAACCAGATAGGATTAGCAATTTTGTTGCCTAATACTTTTCCAACCAGAGCATAGGTGAATGGTGCGCCAACAGCACCAAGTGAAATCAGTAAAGAAACTATCAAGATCATGATTCCTGTGATTTTGGCTGCAGGGTACATAATTGTCGTAACAGGTAGAATGACGAGAATGGCTTTTGGATTTAATAACTGAATAAATAAGCCATTTAAGAATGTTAGATGGCTTTCTTGCTGTTGAGTTGTTTCTACATTCGCCCTAATCATTTTTATAGCCAAGTAGAATGTATAAATTGCACCCGCTAAAGCAATATAATGAATCAATCCATGTGGAATAACAGCTTCACCTATATAGCCAAACAATACGAATAAGATCAACATGGCGAAACCAATGCCTAGGTAAAATCCTATAGTCTTTTTTAATTGACCTGTAAGGCCAGAATTTAGCCCCATAAAATTTACAGGGCCTGGGCTGAACCGTACCGGGTTTGTCGGAGACTTTTTTATTTAAGTTAGGCCACCTGACCTAACGGGTTAATCTTATCATAGTACATTGCTTCAAACTCAAAAGGCGATACATAACCCAGTGCACTGTGTAC
>NZ_VOZT01000114.1:0-3447 GCF_013419625.1 Acinetobacter sp. YH12070
AGCATTTCGTATAAGGTGTATTATGTTAATTTTAGAAAATCTTTCTAATCAAAATTTAGTGTTCTGTTAAGTTCTATAATGAGGATCTAAGCGTAATACTGTATTCACATCATATTCAGCATCAAAAAACTCACAAATTTTTGACACCTTACCTTTAATTAATAATTTCTTATCTAGATAAATAATCAATTTATTTTTATTGATATCAAAAATAACTCTTCCCCTTTGAACTTCATCATATTCCATATACCGTAATTCAGGGATATCTGCTTTGATTCTCTCCCAATATTCCACATGTGTATATTTACTATCAATTAACCCAATAGAATCCTTTTCATTAGAATTAAATTCATGCGCAATGCCTATAATTTTATCGCTATAAAACCAAAAAATACCTATCTTCATTTTTGATCCTATCCCTAAATTAAAACAGCCAATTAATTCTAATTGGCTGTTTTATATAATTAATTATTCAAATTATTGTAAATAATCTGACCATCTTTTTCATTGATTTTAGACAGTGTCTTTAAAAATACTGGAGTTCTACTACAAATGTCTCGAATATCTTTTGCTTTTAAAGGCGTATCTAGTAGTTGATAGTCCTCTAGCACTTGATAGTAGCAATTTTCAGGTACACCATCATGCTCAATTTTTATGGTTTGACCTGATGCTATACCGTAGCCTGAAATCCCTTTTCCGTTAGCATATAAAAATACAACATCTCCTTTTTTAATTCGTTCTATTTGTTGTTTATATCCATCATCAAATGCAGCCGCATATCCATTATTAATCATGAAATGATGATCATCTATTGAATACCGTTTACAAGTATTTAAAAGAAAATAATTATGATTAATAGCAATATTTTCTTGATTAGTTATAGAACTATTTTCATCCTCATCAATCTCATTTTCTTGTTGTTCCAAAAGCTTTTTTTCTTCAGCTTTATAGTTATCTATTGCATCAGATAATAGATCAAGAATTACTTCTTGCTTAGTTGAATCAAAAAATACAGCTAAATCTGCAATTATTTCATCCATAACTTGAGGGATTTTTACTGATGTTGAAATCATTTTGGTTTCCGTAGCTTGTTTATTGTGAAGTTTTTTTATGAGACTCATGATTATCACCTTTTAAAAGTTAAATTAAATTTAATTAATTTATAGAAAGAAGTCAACAGCTTTAAAATTTAAAGTTGAAAATAAGTTTTCATTTTTATTTAACATAATGGTGGTTATACGAAATTCACCGTTTCGAGCCCCAAATATCAAGTTTATTTCTTGCATAAATGTATCCTATAGGATACATTCTACTTATGTACTCAATATATACCACTGAAGTCTTTGATGACTGGTTCACCAAGTTAAAAGACCAGCAGGCAAAAAGACGCATACAAGTCCGAATTGATCGGGTTGAAGATGGAAACTTTGGAGATACTGAGCCGGTCGGTGAAGGTGTTTCTGAATTACGTTTCTTCTTTGGGCCAGGCTATAGGATTTATTACTGCAAGCAAGGGCAAAGGGTTGTTATTCTTTTAGCAGGCGGAGATAAGTCTACGCAAAGTAAAGATATAAAACTTGCCCTGCAATTGGCACAAGATTTAGAGGAGGAGCTATAAATGGCTATTAAACTTCGCAAATGGGACAGTGCTGAGCATCTTAAAACAGAGAATGATATGCAGGCTTACTTACAAGCATGTATTGAAGAATCTAATGGCGATGCCGCATTCATTGCAAAGGCTTTAGGTAACATTGCAAAAGCTAAAGGAATGGCTCAATTATCACGAGATACAGGCTTAGGCCGAGAAAGTCTTTATAAAGCACTTTCTGGTGATGTTAACCCTAGTTTTGATACTGTGATTAAAGTTGTAAAAGCACTGAATTTACGCTTAGCAATTTAAAAAAAGTTATTAAAAAATGGAGCTTTAGGCTCCATTTTTTAATTTCGTATAAGGTGTATTATGTTAATTTTAGGGAAACTATAAAGTATCAAAAAAATTAGTAATTCTTAAGAAATCAATGAGTCCGCTTCCCATAATATGTATTATGTTACTTTAATCTCTTTACTGTCCTCTAGGATTAGAATCACCACTTTCTCTTAATCGCCATAACTTATTCACTTTATCCCAAACTACATTTGTTGAAGTTATTTCTTCAAATGCCTTTAAAACACTTTTGTTTATAGCCAAATTACCGTACTGATTAATATATACCGCAGCTTCACCGTATATTTGCTCTAACCAAATAGCAGCACTTTCTTGTTCTAAATATCTATCTTTAATTAGCTTATTTTTCATATTTTTAGCTATTTCTTCAAGGTTATTTATTTCTAAAGGGCTGTTTTTTTTTATACTAACCAATACTAAAGGACTAAACTCCCCCCTAAATAATTTTGTTCCTACAAACCAAAAACATAGAATCTTGTTGTCTATGACTGATTCAACAGTCATAAGAGGACCTTCTTTTGATTTTAACTGTACAACTATGCCTATTTTTAAATTATTTTCTTTTAAGAAGTCCTGATCATTCTTAATTTTTTCTACTTTTTTTATGTTTTCTTCATTACTAATAAAATCTGAAACTAAGCACCTTTCACAAACTAAATAACTTTTATTTGTATTAATTGAGACAAACTCATATATCTTATTAGCTATATTCAATTCGAAACAACAATGAGTTTCATCGAATTCTATATTTTCATCTTCAGTATCATCATCTTCATCTCGACTATAAAGATCAAGATATACTCTTTCGAATCGAAATGGTCCTTCATCGAATCTTTTTGAAAGAGATGAATAATTTTTTAAAAAATAAATTGTATTCATGTATCTGTTTATTATCCAATCATTAAGTAGGAGTGCTAAAAAGTGTTAATTAAACAAGGATCTATAGTACAACTTAATTCAGGTAGTCCTAATTTGGTAGTAGAATCGATTTCTATTTATATGATAGAAGGAAACGGTAAATATTATTCAATCAGTCAACTACCTACTCATCTAAATAATACTGAATTAAAAAAGTATTTAGCAGAAAAAATAGATATTAAAATTGATGATTTACCTATCGAGGCTATCCAAATTTCCTTAGATTGTATTTGGTTTCAAGGTAAAGAACCAGTTTCGGATTCTTTTGATTTTCGACTGTTAAATCTAATTTCTTCTTAAAATTCTTTTTTATTTAACATAATGGGCGTTATACGAAATGCTTTTTAAAATATCTTTGTTTTTCATATAGTTAAAAAATTTTCATCCCCCTAAAAAACCACAAAAAAACGACTTGGAAACAAGTCGGTTTCTTTTTAAGCAAAACTGTAACTTTTAGCCAATAAAATTGATCAATATTTAATCAAATTGTCATTTTTCTCTGGCTTATCAATGCGCCCCATCCCGAAACTATCCCCAATTTCTGCGGACAACTCTTGGGATAAAAATTCACCAATTTTGTACGC
>NZ_VOZT01000115.1:0-3408 GCF_013419625.1 Acinetobacter sp. YH12070
CCAATAAAATTGATCAATATTTAATCAAATTGTCATTTTTCTCTGGCTTATCAATGCGCCCCATCCCGAAACTATCCCCAATTTCTGCGGACAACTCTTGGGATAAAAATTCACCAATTTTGTACGCCTGAGCGCACATGAATTTAGGGATTTTGCGGATGTTCACAATCCCTTGTATTCAATATCATGAAGTCATAAGAGAACAGGATGTTCCGCAGAATAAAAATAAATAATCGCACAAGGATCGGCGGCACGACAGGAGTTATGCCAAGCGAACCAATACGAAAAAGCCCGACAGGATGTCGGGCTTTTTTTATTAAAAAAATATTTTAAATCATTGGATTAAGCTCATTTTTGGAACTTCGTATAACGTGTATTATGTTAATTTTAGAAAACATTGATAATTGTCTTTAAGTTTAGGAAGCATAAAATTGTCTATTCCACTGAGTGAAATTCAAAAACTGACTAATAACCCTGAATGGCAAAAAAACATTCAAATAATTAATCAAACTCTAATAAATGCTCAAACAGGACTTATTGCTTTTTTTAAAAAGCCTGAAGTACAACAAACATTAATAGGTATCCAAAATGCCTCTATAGCACTTAACAAATACTTAAATGATCCAGTAGTTCAAAAAAATCTACAAAATTTCCAAAAGTTAGTAGTAGAGATTGTAAACAGTCAAAATTTTCAAAAAAACTACATTAACAACCAGAAAATTGCTAACACAGAGAATTTTACTTTTTTTGAAGAAAGTATTCGTGATGAAATTAATGTTTCGGAGCAACTTCAATCTTTTGAAACCGAAGAAGAGAAAAGTAGGTTTTTAAATTTCTTTCTACAATTTATATTTATTATTTTTACGTTTCATATAAATAACTTAGAAACAACTTCCGACTTTAAAGAAGCTTATATTTACTATGTGAATAATATTGAATCAAAAGGTATAACTATTTCACGCATTCATTTAAGAGAGGCTCCAAGTTTTCAAAGTGAATCCATTATTGTTATTCCTAGAAATACACCTTTGAAAGTATATAAAGAAGTTACGAATAGATGGGTTAAAGTTTCTGTGAATATAAATAATATAGACCTTGAAGGGTATGTATCTGAAGTTTATATAAAAAGAGTTAAAAATAAATATGATTTTAACTCTTCTTTAGCTGTCGATGACAAATAGACTAATGCTCTACGATAAGCATGAAATTTATTTTTAGATTTTTAGATTTTTTTCTAAACTTAAAAATAAGTCGTTACTAATCATGTTGATATCATTGTAAAGTTGATTGTCAGCTCCTATCTTTTGCCTAGATAAAGTTCCAAAATTACCACCAGAAATTATCTTTCTAAATTCAATAAAATTAATTTCTAAATCTAGTTTTTGACCATCATCTTTTAGTTGGTCACTAACCAAAGAGATATAAACACCAAGTTTCTGTAAACTTGTTGTAAGAATAGGTTCTAACTTTTTAGCTTCTTCATCGCTACCTGAGTAAGAATAATAAGTCTTTGCTGATGCTGCTATCTCATCAATAGTTTTCTGTGCTGCCTCAATTCTTTTATTGTGAATGGTATTAGCTTTAGATGTGTTATCTCTTTTATAAACTATATACCATCCTAATATGGTTAATAAGGATGGTAGTAATGGCAGAAAATATGTTTTAAAAATATCAGCTATCACTTAGCAAAAGCTCTATCAGCATCTTGAACATAACTATTAATTTCAGGTAACAGGTAGGGATCTCTACTGAGAATTTTTACTTTAGCTTTAAACTCATTAACACTCATACCTGTTAAACGAATTAATCCACCAAAAGCTTCTTCTAAGAAAGAAGATCCATATCCTCTAACTCCATCAAAATCAATTTCAACCTCATCATGGGTAGTGATAGCAGGAATTAACAGATTTTTTAAAAAAACCTCTCCTGAATTTTTACCATCAGAAACATAGCGCCCCGCAGGGTTTTTTGAGAATTGTCTTGCTACATTGATTTTCATAACACTTTTACTCATGAGATGCTCCTGAAGCGTTGTCGGAGATCTGCTTATCAATAGGGATTTCCCATAGGATTACGGTTCCATCTATTGATTGTTTATATGGTAACGAGAACCCATCTACTATACCTGTTAAAGGCCGATCTTCAATCATACCTCTATTAATAATATAAGATCCTTTATTGCTTAGAATAGCAATAGATGCTTTGTGATCACAAAGTGTACTTATTTGATTAATAATTTGATTTAAGCCTTTGCCTCTATTAACAAGATTTGTTCTTGTATTGCCAATTTCAATAGCCGCTTTAATCGATGCACTATCTCTATCATATTTTTCTTTATGCGATTTCAAGAAATTTTTAAGACTTGAAAACCAATCTTCAGCAACATTCTCTGAGTTTCTCAGTAGAGATTTAGGAATGCCTATACCTAAATCACACACACAAATAGACAGCTTGTTGTCTTTCTCTTGGGAGAATATCCACCATTTCTTTGCTTTCATAGGATCATTGATGAATCTCTTTTCCAAATATGCATGGTGATGACAATTAGTTACGGCTTCAGTGATACTGTTAAATATACTAGTACTACTACTTTCAGATAGAAGATCATCAAAATCATCTAACATATCTTCAGCAGAATCCATCTCAACCTTATGTCCAGACGAGTATTTCCAATACTTGACTGTTTCATCAAATTCCATGTCTTCAAAATTAAGAGATACTCCTAGTAGTTCTAATATTCCTGTTTGTTTAAGAACCTGATTAACAATAACTTCTTTTGATGGAATTAGGCTAAATTTAATATCAGGATTTGTAATTTTCAAAGTTTCTAATTCTGCTAATAAATATAGAGTTCCTTCCGTAAACATTTTTTTTGTTTTAGAAAAGTCTAATTTCATACATATATTTTTTCTAAAATAATAATCTCTTAATTTATTTGTTAATTTCAATAACTTAGTTCTATTTTTGTTCAAAAATATTGTGATAAATGGAGGCATTGGTAAAGTAATTATTGTTCTAAGTTGCTCCTCACCAGTTCTACAATTTTTTTTATTTTTTTTATTTTTTTTGATTCGTTGAATCATACGTATTTCCTGTATACGCATATTTCTAACTTTCTGTTTTAAGCTCAGTCGTTTCATAAAAAATTATAAATAACAAAAAATTAAGTATATGTTTATTTTAATGAAAATAGTATCTCTGGCTCGACCTAACCCAAATGCTTCAATAGCTATTTAACATAAAATCTCTTATATGAAATTTAGAACTTATCCCTTAAAAAGATCATTAAAAAGCTCTTTATCTTTCTGTCTATTTTCTTCTGTCTTACTTTCCGCACTTAAAAACTGCTCAAAATCAGCCCATTGATGTTTAAAAGATTCATCATTCTTAAATTTATTCAAAACCCAA
>NZ_VOZT01000116.1:0-3270 GCF_013419625.1 Acinetobacter sp. YH12070
TTGTCTTTTATACGTAATTTAAGGGTTTTCATGTACTTATATTAACAATCAAAACTCAAGGAAAATAGTCCTTAGTTAAATCAAACGACACTTCAGGTCGTGTCGCTTATATCTCTGACCTGAAGGAAAGAGTTTTACGCTCCATTTGATAAAATCGCGCAAGGCGACGCATTTATTTTCATTAGCCCTGAATATAACCACGGCTACAGCCCTGCGCTCAAAAATGCATTGGATTACCTCGGTAAAGAATGGGGCGGAAAACCTGCGGCATACGTTAGCTATGGAGGCACCAATGGTTCACGTTCGATTGATCAAATTCGCCAAGTGGCAACTCAATTGGGCTTAATTGACAGTAATGCTGTAGTTGAAATTCGTGACATTTTTACACGTAATCAAACAGATAAATTCGAACCGAATGAATTTGACAACAAAGCGGTTAAAGCGATTTTCAAAAAATTACTGCAATATGTGAGTGCTTAATTGTTGCCGTTCGCGTGATAGATGCCGCCTTTTGTAGGTTCAGGCTTACATTATTTTCGGCAGATGGCAGCTATACGCCATGCATCATCCACGATAAAGTTAAAGCATACAGAGACAGGACGTCACTGAACATAAAACAACAATGATAAGACTAAGCAGGAAGCTTACGGTAGGACAGGAGTTATACCGCTAGAATGAATCTGAAAAAGCCTCGACAGGATGTCGGGGCTTTTTTCATTTCAAATGCTACATAAGAATAGCTCTAACATGAGCCACAACCAAACTCAGGGCAATGACTCATTAGATCTCATCCAATCGGATACGATTACTTTTTAGAACTTTCAACAATTAAGCGGGTCACCAAGTACAAACGCGGCACGATAGAATCCGTCAAAATATATTCTGCTTTATCTGAATGTAATCCATCGCCAGACATACCGATTCCTTCAATGATCGCGGCTTTCGAAGTAACTCCAGCAAAAGCGGCATCAGTACCACCACCCCAAGCGGTCGTTTCAACTTTCATCGGCAGCTTTAATTCGTTTGTGTAAATCTGCTGGGCTGTCGCGGCTAATTTTTTGGCTTGTGGACTGGCTTCTAAAGGTGGTCGACGGACTTCAAATTTGACCTCGACCTGACTTTCCGCCAATTTTTTGGTTTTGACTTTTTGCTTCAAGGTTTTTTCCAACTCAGCAAAATCTTGTGGTTTTAAGGAACGAGCATCTGCCTGCGCTGTCGCATGGTCAGGAATCACATTTCGGGTTTTTCCAGCCGTCGCAACAGTCCAATTCAGCTTTAAACCCGTTTTCGGATTGGATAGATTTTCCAATTGTTGAATCTGAAAAGCCAGTTCTGTCAAGGCATTGACCCCTGCTTCAGGTTTTACCCCCGCATGCGAACCCTGCCCTTTAATATCTAAATAAGCCGCACCAATCCCACTGGTGGCTAACATCAAGCTTCCCTCTAAACCACCGGTTTCAAAGGAGAGGACAACGTCCTGATTTTGAGCGGTATCCATAATCAATTGGCGCGAGCCGGGTGAACTGATTTCTTCATCTGAATTAATTAATACCGTAATGGTGCCGTAATCTTGGTACTTCAGCTGTTTCAGCATATCCAAAACATGAATCACTGCAGCAACACCTTGCTTGTCATCCAAAATACCCAAGCCATAGGCTTTATTACCGTCTATGCGAAACGGTTGACCTTGTAATTGGCCCTTTTGATACACCGTATCGTTATGCGCCAACAACATAATGTTCGTTTGACCTTTGCCTTTTAGTACCGCTTTTACAATCGGCCCTGTCTGATCTGGCGCACCATCGAGTTTCATGATGTCTTTGGGCTGAATCACGTTCACCTCAGCCCCTGTGGCTTTTAATTGCTCTGCGACCACCTTGGCAATTTGATTCAAACCCTCAATATCTTTACTGCCAGATTCAATATTGACCAAGGTTTTCAAGGTCTCTAAATAACTGTGTTTTTGACTTTCCGCAATTTTCTTAATCTCTTGTGGAGATGCTGCCCAATTTGCTGAAGCACTAAGCGCAATGGCACAGCCTAATGCGAGCTGAAGTTTTGACGTCGTCCGTTGTTGTGTAAGTGTTCTTAGCATCGATCTTATTCCCTGTATATTTTTCATTATGAATTTTTAATGTCTGATAAATTAGTTCACCATTCAACCAATTAATCGCAAAAATATGTAACACCACTGATAAGGCTTTTAGTCACTTCAAAACCAGCTTCCTGCTGTTTTAAAAGCGGTTTAGATCAATATGGATGCATAGATCTAACGGTCGAGAGCCTTAATGCTGTGCAATACATTGACGCGACGGACAGAATGATAATTTAGGTGTTGTACGTTTTGGCTTACATCAGATGCGGATAATAGACACTATTCACGTTATTGGATTACTTTTATATTAAGGTCATACAGCGACAGGATGTCACTGAACATAAAACAACAATGATAAGACAATGAGCAGGAAGCTTAACGGTAGGACAGAAGTTATACCGCTACAATGAATCCGAAAAAGCCCCGACAGGATGTCGGGGCTTTTTTCGTTTAAGCTCCGTGAAAGCAACATTCCATGTATTTGCACAGACTAAACATCGACCTGAAAACCTAAATCGACATCACAGGCGGCTTGACCAGCTCGAATCCCCCAGTTTTCTTGAGGGCTTTCGCGTAAGGTAATGATGATATGGTCGGCTGGAATGCCAAATTCCACCAAATTTTGCACCAGCATTTGATATAACTTACGCTTGGTTGCTAAGGTTCGTCCCGCAAAACAATCGATGGTGATATGTGTAAAACGCTCAGGCTGCGTCAAATGATCAAACACCTGAAACCGATGTGGGGCATGCACTTGCAAACGTATATTGCGGTCATATCGAGGCAGCTGAAAACTCTGTTGTAAGGCGTCAAAGACAGCATTTATCAACTGTTGTTCTTGTTCTATGCTGTATTGCATCCGTATATCGATTTGTGTTGCAGGCATGCGCGAAACTCATTGTTGTTATATCCATCACTACACTAGCAGGATTTAGCGACGTTCTGCTGTAGGCATTTACCTACAGCGCTTGCAGTATTTACGCCTGTAGCCTCAACAGCAACGCGCCTATAGTAAGAACATACAGAGACAGGATGTCTTGCAATAAAAATAAGGCTCTAGACTAGCAGATTTGCACTTAGTTTTACCTAATGAGGTCCCACAACTCTGTTGCTAGCTCATTAGGCTCCCTCATCCAACGCCATTCTGTTTCTTTAAGATGATAATCAAAATACTC
>NZ_VOZT01000117.1:0-2795 GCF_013419625.1 Acinetobacter sp. YH12070
AAGAGTGAACCACCTGATCCCTTCCCGAACTCAGAAGTGAAACCTCTTAGCGCTGATGGTAGTGTGGGGTTACCCATGTGAGAGTAAGTCATCGCCAGCTCATTATTCGAAACACCCCCTGACTAGTCCAGGGGGTGTTTTTTTATGCGTGATGAAAAGGGAAGAAAAAGAGGAAAAGATAAAGTAGAAATATAGAAGAAAAGCTTCATTCATTTTTATGTGATTTATAAATTAAAGACTGAAAGGCGTATACTATCCGTGTCATTGATGGAAAGCTCATGTCTGATTTAGCCTCAAATTCTCCTTATATTGAATATGGCACACGGCCATTTCTTGCCATTTTATTTTCTTTATTTTTAGCGGGCTTCGCAATTTTTTCATCGTTGTATTGTGTACAACCGATGATGCCCATTTTTGCTGATTATTTTCATGTCAGTCCGACACATAGCAGCTTTCCATTATCTTTTTCAACCATTGCCTTAGCGGTAGGGCTGCTGTTCACTGGTTTGATTTCAGATCGATTCGGCCGTAAGCCTGTCATGGTCACCGCTTTATTTTTGGCAGCGTCACTTTTAATAATCAGTTCTATATTTCCGCTTTGGGAAGTATTTCTACTGAATCGCGTGCTGATTGGTTTAAGTGTGAGTGGTGTTGCTGCTGTTGCAATGACTTATATTGGAGAGGAAATTGCGCAAAAAGATATAGGCTTTGCAATGGGCCTGTATATTTCAGGTACTGCGATTGGAGGAATGGGTGGTCGTCTCATTGCAGGGGTATTGATTGATTATATTAGTTGGCAAAATGCCATGATGATTATTGGTATCATTAACCTATGTATAGCCACAGCATTCTTTTTATTACTTCCAGCATCTCAACATTTTCAAGCTTATCCCATTCGTTTCAACCGATTTTATGAATCTTTCGTTAAAAACTTAGCAGATCCAAAGCTGAGAATTTTATTCCTTCAAAGCTTTATCCTCATGGGATGTTTTGTCTCTATATTTAACTATATGAGCTACCACCTATTAGAAGAACCTTATCAACTTTCTCAAACTTGGATTGGGCTAATTTCCATAGCTTATTTGGCAGGAATATATAGTTCACCTCGGGCTGCAAGTTGGGGGAAACGCTTTGGGCGTGAAAAAGTTTTACCTGCAATGCTGATCATGATGTTGTTGGGGCTGTTGATTATGCTCATTCCGGCATTTTGGTCAGTCATTTTGGGGCTGATTGTATTCACCTTTGCTTTTTTTGCAGCGCATTCCACGGCAAGTAGTTGGGTATCCGTTCAATCCCTGCAATACCGTGCCGTAGGTTCATCTTTATATTTATTTTGCTATTACTTAGGTTCTAGTATTTTGGGTAGCAGTAGTGGTTTGGTTTGGGAGATGTCTGGTTGGATGGGGTTAACTTGCTTTATTGCTGTTATCTTGATGATCGGTTTATTTTTAGCAATACATTTGAATAAATTAAAATAGAAATATGTGAATAAGCTATTATTTAATATTCGTTTTACATCTATTTTTTAATATAAATAACACTATAAAAATGGCTGAATTTACTATTTTTATGATTATACAACTTTGGTCTAATATTTCCTTTAAAAGGTGCCTCATAATAATGAAATACATCACAATATAATAAATAAAATATTTTTGGTTATCATTTTTAAAATCTAATATATTTTCAAGTTGTTGATATTTAACATTTATACGTATTGTTCGTATTTTTTTGCATTTATTTTTAGTTGGAATTATATATAGATCAATATTGGTATTAAAATTAAGGCGATTATGAAAAATATAACTATTTTAATGATGGCTTTATTTTTTATCTTAATTTCAGCTTGTGTAAGTACCACGAATTTAGGGACAGCTGGTGCAGAACGTAAACAGTTTTTTATCGTTCCTCAAAAATTATTAACTAAACAGGCGGACAGATCTTATCAACAATTTATTCATCAGTCTAAAGACAAACAACTTTTGATCATTGATCCGAAATTGGATCAGGTTTTAAATAAACTCAAAAAAAATGCGGAGTTTTACCGTCAAGGTTCGAGTCAATGGGATTGGCAAGTCAGTGGGAATCTCAATAAAGATTTAAATGCACATGGTTTTCCAAGTGGGAAAATTGTCATTAACACGGGTTTGTATTGGAGTTTAAAGCTGACTGAAGATGAATTGGCATTTGTGATGGCGCATGAAATGGCACATGCATTGCGTGATCATCATCGTGAAAAGATTTCTTTGCTGTTTGCTAGTCAGGTGGCGATGATTTCTTCGACTGCGGGTATCGGCGCGCTTGCAACGGCTGCCAGTAGTGTGACTGGGCAAGCGGTTTTTCTGCCTAAAGTTTCAAAATTTGAACTAGAAGCTGATGTTCTCGCACTTGATCTTATGTCGAAAGCGGGCTTTGACCCAAATGCAGCATTGAGTTTTTGGCAAAAATATCAGCAGGAAACGACACGCCGTCAAATGCTTGATGTAAAACCATTGATGACTCAAGACAGTATAGATAAGCGTAAGATTTATATTGAAAAATATTTACCTGAAATGCACATCAAATTTCAACAGGCGCAGGCTTTAATGTTGAATAAAATGCGATAACTCATGGCACATTCTAGGTTGATTTAAACTAAAGCAAAGTTACAAATGATTTATTTAAATCTTGTTGGCTCTAGACTAGCAGAATAGATATGTTAGTCTAGAATCATGATAGAAAACAGTAAATTAAGTCACTATAAGATTAAAAAAATTATTCAGTGCTTTTGCATTGATATTCCTGCTTCTAAAACA
>NZ_VOZT01000118.1:0-2477 GCF_013419625.1 Acinetobacter sp. YH12070
TTTTGATGCTGAATATGATGTGAATACAGTATTACGCTTAGATCCTCATTATAGAACTTAACAGAACACTAAATTTTGATTAGAAAGATTTTCTAAAATTAACATAATACACCTTATACGAAATGCTTTATAATTATCCTTATAATTCAACGCTGTAGTTCCTAGTTGATAGCCCGAGTTTCCATGACCGGGCTTTTTTTATGATTTTTCACGTTCCACGCCTATTATTTAAGCAATGTTTCACGATTTTGATTAGCTCAATTGAATAATCAGGATGCCTGGTCTTTTTCTTTTTGGCGTTTATCCAGCTCTTTTTTCAGCTCCTTTTTATCCTGGTACGATGCGATCAGCATGATCGGGATCAACAGCGGGGCCACAATAATGCCTAGGGCAATGTCTTTCAGTTTCGGCATGATCTTTCTCCCTTAGTCATTATCAAAAACAGCATTCAGTACACGGCCAAATAAGCCACGTTTTTTCTTTGTCTCATAATGCGTATTTGGTACGTGTTTTGGTGTTTCATTAGGGCGTGTCACTAATGTCTCATGGGATGTTTTAATTTCACTATCTCTATTATTATCAATAGTTTCACTTATTCCACTATTGTTGTCGCATGGTGCATCATTGGAATGTGTCACTGGTGTATCATGAGACATTTTTTCTTCAGACTCTTTATGCCCTAATAGCAATTGAAAGCGGTCTATTTGATCTAAATAGCGTTTCTCACGATCTTTGTATGACTCAATTTCCTTTTTCATAAAATCAACAAGCTGACGTAAATCAGCATCATCTTTAGACTGATCCACTTCTTGTTTTTGTTCATGCTTTTTGATCGGCTCTCCAAAGCATCGGATGACTTCTGCAATATCAAAAAGACCATCAGCGCTTCGAGATATACGCCCTTCTTTTATGGCCCTATATAGCGTAGAACGACTGACGTTAAAGCGGTTAGATACTTCACTTAGTGATAATTTAGCCATTTACTAAATCCTTTTATTTAATGGCATATATCCCACTTTTTTTAGGTATGGATATAGTTCTTTGATTTTTTCAGGATCGTGAAGCATCTCAGCAATACGAATAGCAAATTGTGGATAGCTTTCAGTTCCCTGGGAATACCGACCCATTTCCGGTAGCTCTGAAAGTTTATTGGCAAACATGTGGCGTTGTGCATCGGTCATTTGGGTAAAGAGATCTACCGTGTTTGGATCTCTTTCTGAAGGTATCGAATCAATTTTTTTATGCTTAAAAGTGAATGATAAGCCTGAGATAGATCTTCCTGTTTTGTACTGTTCGTATTTTACATGTATATCAGTCAGCTCATTGATTTGCTTTATGGCTGGTTCTAAAACACGACTTTTAAAATTAACCATTTTTTGATATTCATTCATCTCAAGTCCTAATTTTTCTCTGAACTCAGATAAAGAAATAACAGGTGTTTTTCCTACGTCTCTCCAAGCAATTAGAAACTCATATAAACGAATAGCATATTTGCTAGTTAGTTGCGCAACCTGTTTAAGTTGATAGCTCGTAAAGTGCTTTTCCAATCTTGTAATAAGAGGAACAACATCTGGTGCAAAGGTAACTTCTAATGTAGCAAGGTCATCAACATATGCAATTCGGCTAACCCAGCGGGATTTGACTACAATTTCTTTGTTTGTATCTTTATGAATTTCCTTAAAAGAGAACTTTCTTTCAAAAAGATTATTAACTGCATTTTTTAGAGCGTTATACGCAGCTTCTTTGGTGACATCAAAGCGAGAAGCATAATCAGAAGCATGGATTTCTAATTTACTGTCGGATGAGATCCCTTGGCCTGTTTCTCTTGCTCTTATTATTGATAAAAGGATAAGCCGTTGCTCGGTTACTTCGAGATTATAACTGGCATTAATTAAGGCATTATCTTTTACTACTAAGTCATTTTTCATAAGACTGCATAGGTTATAAGTGTTATTAAGACTACATTAGCATTCGATGTAATCAAATGCAAAGAAATTGTAGTCTTATGACAAAGAAATTGTAGTCTTATGACAAAGAAATTGTAGTCTTATGACAAAGAAATTGTAGTCTTATCCACCTTGAAAGCCTTGCAAACAAAGGTTTTCAGAGAGTCTAAAAGCATTAAAAACTTTAAAAATAATTAAAAGCCAAGGTAAGGAAAAATTGCCCTTGGTTTTCGCTACGCTCAAACTCTATTGAACTTCGCTTTCGCTCAGTTCGTAGGGGCAATTTTTGGCTTAAAATTTCGTGACTTTTAAAAAAGAAAAGCAGCTCGGAATTCGCTTCGCTCATGAGCTTTTTACTCGCTTCGCTCGACATAAAGCCATCGTAATCAGTTCGCACCCATTCTGGATGCTCTGATTCTGAGTTCTTGATACACAGGGGAGCCTGTAATCAGGGAAAAACAGGTGAAAAAATTTAGATCCCTGTAGTTCGCTCGTAGACACTCGCTAAATGCTCTCATTTGCGATTTAAGA
>NZ_VOZT01000119.1:0-2267 GCF_013419625.1 Acinetobacter sp. YH12070
TAGACAAAATGACACCAAATGAGTTTTACTATGATCAGCTACCCCAACAAAACAAGGTGGCTTAACTAGAGCGGAATATCACTTATAAATACGCTTTTAGTTGTTCAAACAAGTGGGACCACCTCTATATCTCGATAGGTATAGTAGAGTGATATCTCGATAGGTATAGTGTTTTGCAGTTTAGAGGAGATATCGCGATGCATACGCGGAAGGCAATAACGGAGGCGCTTCAAAAACTCGGAGTCCAAACCGGTGACCTCTTGATGGTGCATGCCTCACTTAAAGCGATTGGTCCGGTCGAAGGAGGAGCGGAGACGGTCGTTGCCGCGTTACGCTCCGCGGTTGGGCCGACTGGCACTGTGATGGGATACGCGTCGTGGGACCGATCACCCTACGAGGAGACTCTGAATGGCGCTCGGCTGGATGACGAAGCCCGCCGTACCTGGCTGCCGTTCGATCCCGCAACAGCCGGGACTTACCGTGGGTTCGGCCTGCTGAATCAATTTCTGGTTCAAGCCCCCGGCGCGCGGCGCAGCGCGCACCCCGATGCATCGATGGTCGCGGTTGGTCCGCTGGCTGAAACGCTGACGGAGCCTCACGAACTCGGTCACGCCTTGGGGGAAGGATCGCCCGTCGAGCGGTTCGTTCGCCTTGGCGGGAAGGCCCTGCTGTTGGGTGCGCCGCTAAACTCCGTTACCGCATTGCACTACGCCGAGGCGGTTGCCGATATCCCCAACAAACGGTGGGTGACGTATGAGATGCCGATGCTTGGAAGAGACGGTGAAGTCGCCTGGAAAACGGCATCGGATTACGATTCAAACGGCATTCTCGATTGCTTTGCTATCGAAGGAAAGCCGGATGCGGTTGAAACTATAGCAAATGCTTACGTGAAGCTCGGTCGCCATCGAGAAGGTGTCGTGGGCTTTGCTCAGTGCTACCTGTTCGACGCGCAGGACATCGTGACGTTCGGCGTCACCTATCTTGAGAAGCATTTCGGAACCACTCCGATCGTGCCTCCGCACGAGGCCGTCGAGCGCTCTTGCGAGCCTTCAGGTTAGAGGCCGTCGACAATGATAATCTGGATCAACGGACCTTTCGGCGCCGGAAAGACGACGCTCGCTAAGCGGCTGCGCGATCGGCGTTCCAAATCGCTGATCTTTGACCCCGAGGAAATCGGGTTCGTGGTGAAAGAAACGGTCCCCATGCCAGCGAGCGGAGACTATCAGGATCTCCCCTTGTGGAGGGGACTTACGATCGCGGCGGTCAGGGAGATTCGAAGGAATTACTCGCAGGACATCATCATCCCAATGACGCTCGTGCACCCGGACTATCTGACTGAGATACTCGACGGGGTAAGGCGGATCGACGATCAGCTGCTGCACATCTTTCTGACGCTCAACGAGGACCTATTGCGTCACCGGATCGCGAACCAGACCATGCATCCTGACCCGAATCGAAATGCGGAGATTCGAGAGTGGCGATTAGCGAATGTCGCCCGATGCTTGGCCGCAAGGGAACGGCTTCCATGCACAACCCGTGTTCTCGATAGTGGTGCACACACCAGCGATGAACTCGCAGCGATGGTGCTCGACGGAATCGATGGGCGCACCTGATCGCCTTCGACGCCTGCGCAAAGCGTAGCGCGAGGGTGGCGGGCTCACGACCAAACGCCCAGAGGTCGATCATCGCAGGGATGTTTGGCTTTGTGGTGCGGACGACGGGACTCGAACCCGTACTCTCACAGAGAAGCAGATTTTCGTACCACCTCGACTTTCGCCGCCGTCTGATGACGTTCGTGGTCTGGACTGTCCCTTCGCCATTGCCCGAAGGCTTTAGGCGCCGCCCGTCCAGTCTCTACACCTTCCCCCGAAGGGGCTTGGCTCGGGATTGGCTTAGGGTATTGCCCGTTAGCGTTCCCCGACTTTGAGCGGTTCTACTCCGCGGATTTCCCCGCGGGCACTCCAATTTTAAAGTCTGCTGCGTCTACCGATTTCGCCACGTCCGCCTTTTTTCGCCGTTCCTAGCGCTCGTGCGATGCACCTATGTTGCACCTAGCGCCGAATCGTTCTTCGTCATCCTGAAAAACCACGTCTCCTAAAGCCTTGCATAGCTTATCTTTTCTCCACCACGAACTTTTTTGGGCACTGTTGCAAATAGTCGGTGGTGATAAACTTATCATCCCCTTTTGCTGATGGAGCTGCACATGAACCCATTCAAAGGCCGGCATTTTCAGCGTGACATCATTCTGTGGGCCGTACGCTGGTACT